>JAXIPB010000241.1:0-19286 GCA_045403155.1 Micromonosporaceae bacterium | reverse complement strand
GCAGGCGGTCGACGCCGACCCGGCCTCGATCACCACGATCGAGCTCGCCCTCGACACGGCGCACGCCGCGACGATCGCCCCGGTGTGGGCTGCCCTGCTGACCGGGAGTACCGAGGCCCGGGGCCGCGGGACCATCGGCGACGACGTCCGAGACGCCACGGGCCGAGTACCGGTCCTGTGGTTCCAGGACACCGACGAGCACGAGACCCCGCGTCAGCGGTTCCACATCGACGTCTGGGTGCCGGCCGAGGTGGCCGAGCAGCGGATCGCCGCCGCCGTCACCGCGGGTGGGATCGTCGTCGATGAAAGCCAGGCGCCCTCGTACACCGTGATCGCCGACCAGGACGGCAACAAGGCGTGCGTGTGCACGACGCTGCCTGCGGCGCAGAAGCCGTGACCCGTTAGCGCCAAACCGCGCGGCAGTGACGAGCACCCGGGAGCACTGGCTTAGTCCGGCTCGTCGTCGCGCGAGGAATGCACTCTGGTCGTTGGCATCGTTAGGTAGTCGTGGACGGAGCGAATTGCAACGGAACCCTCGCCGACAGCGGACGCGACTCGTTTGACCGAGCCGTGGCGTACATCACCGACGGCGAAAACACCGGGGATGCTGGTCTCGAATGCCAGCGGGGCACGATCTTCGGGCCAGGCAGCGCTCTCGTGTGCGATGTCGTTAGCGGTCAGGATGTAGCCCCACTGGTCACGAGCGACGACGTGGTCGAGCCAGTCGGTATTGGGTAGGGCACCGATCAGAACGAAGACCGCGGCTGCGGGGACGGTTTCCACATCGCCGGTGCGCCGATCCCTGAGTTCGAGCCATTCGAGCTGACCGTCTCCGCCGCCACCGACGACGTCGGTGGAGTGCCGTACGTCGATAGCGGGTGAAGCGCTGATCTCGTGGATCAAGTAGTCGGACATCGACTGTGCCAGGGATTCCGACCGGACGAGGACCGTCACCCGGTCGGCGTAACGAGCGAGGTGTCGCGCTGCCTGCCCGGCGGAGTTACCCCCGCCGACAATGTATACGTGCTGCGCGGTGAACGCGGCAGCCTCGACAACAGGGGCGCCGTAGAACACACCAGCACCTATCAACGCCTCCAGATCAGACACATCAAGGCGCCGGTACGACACGCCACAGGCGATAACGACCGCCCGCGCAGTTACCTTTCCGCCGTCGGCCAGCGTGAGGACGTGGTAGTCGGTGTCCGCAGTGAGTGCGCCAGCCGGATTGCCATAGATGAGCTCAGCTCCGAAGAGCCACGCCTGGTCGAAGGCGCGGAACGCCAACTCCGCGCCACTGATGCCACGCGGGAAACCGAGATAGTTGCGAATGAGCGAGGACGTGCCCGCCTGGCCACCGAGCGCTTCGTGCTCGATCATGACTACGCGCAGACCTTCCGATGCGGCATGGACGCCCGCGGCGAGCCCGGACGGACCCGCGCCGACTATGGCCACGTCGTAGGTCTCGGCTCTGGCTCGGACGGTGATGCCCATCGCTTCGGCGACTTCACTGTTGGTCGGGTTGGCCAACACCCGTCCGTTGTAAAGGATCACCACGGGCAACGGTGCCCCCACTGCAGCCACTTCCGTGAGGATGGCCTGTCCTTCAGTCGACTCTGCGTCGTAGAAGCCGACCGGCATCGCGTTGCGGTGCAGCACCTCGCGGATCTCATGCGAGCGCGCCGAGCGTTCCTGGCCGACAACGCGGACCACATCGAACCACCGCCCAGGCATTCGCCACCACTCGTCGAGAAACTCGGTCACCGTCCGATGGAAGCGTTCGTCAGGTGCGTACACCGGCTTGGGAAGGTAGTAGTCGATCTGTCCGAGCGCCGACGCCCGCAGAATCGGTTCTGCGGTCGAGCGGTCACCCCACTCGATAAGCAAGCCGCGACGCGCGGTGCGATCGATGCGGTGTGCGGCGGCGAGCAACTGTACGCCGGGCATGTCCGGCATCCACTGGTCGGCAAGAATCAGTGCGACCTCGTCGCCCACCTCGGCGAGGGCGGACAGGCGTTCCAGCGCTCGACTGGCCGACGATTCAGACATCACGCGGTAGTCACGCCCGTATCGCGTACGCAGCTCGTCGGTGAGCAGCCTTAAGCTGGCCGGGTCGTCATCAACGACGAGGATCACCGGCTTCACCGTGCCGCCAGCGAGCGGTGGCGCCATTCGCCCTCCCAGTGATGGTGCGCCTGCCTGGCGGGCCCCAATCGACGCGCGACGCACTACGCCGAACCAGGGACCCCGGTTGAAGCCGCCGTTGGACGTTTCGTTCGGCCTCGCTCGACCATCACGGCGCCGACGAGCCACACCAGCATGCCGGTCGGGCCGAATGGAGCGGCATGGTCGATTGCGAAGATCGCAGCGCCGGCGACGAGGAGAACCGGGCCGGCCACCCCAACCCCGGCCCGCCGTACCGCGATGGCCACACCGACCACAGCGATCAGCCAGCACAGAACTCCCACCGCGTACACACCGGCCAGCACGGGCTCGGACACAGGATCGGTCACGTGGTCGGCCGCCCGCCGGACGTCCTCGCTGACGTCTGGGTGCGCGGATACATAGCGCGGCAGGAGGCCACCGGATAGCCCGACACTCGCGTCGAAGGCGCTGTAGAACGCGACGAACGGCACCAGGGCAATCCGCGAAACGTATGCGGCTCGACTTGGAGGGCCTTGGCTCAAGGCCGCAACCGCCAGCGCCATTAGACTGATGATGACCAGCTGGGCGATATGAATGCCTGTCCACAGTTGTGAATGCGGCACCAGCCGGTCAAAGTCGCTGCCGACGGTAGGGTCCGATGCCGGTACGAGGTGCAGCATCCCGGTCACCGCGAACGCCAGCGGGGCGACGACGAGCAGCACCAACCGCCACGCTGCAACGCGCGAGTTTGAATCCATCTCGTGGACTCCTCCCGCCAGACGTGCTCGGCAGGTCGAATCTGGGACTCGGCGAGATCCTCGCTCGGATCACAGTACTCTCGCGAACCGGGTCGCAAGCGTGCCTACCAAGCTCTCCGGCGGGCACTTCTTATAGCGCTCGCGCGAGGTGGACCATCGCCCCAGACTCGTCCTCGGAGACTCGCCCGGTAGGTAGGAAGCCACGGGCCTCAAAGAGCAGGCGAGCACGGGGATTGTGTTGATGTGTCCACAGTGTGGCGCGGACATAGCGGTCCTGTCGCGCAACGGCAAGGACTTCGTCGAGCAGGCGCCCCCCGACGTGCTGCCCCTGCCACTCAGGTACGACGCAGATCCCCGTCAGGTGACACAGGCCGGGAACTGGCGCCCCTGCTCCATCGTCCGCGCGCCCTGCCAATCGCAAAGCCATACCGACCAGCTGCCCGTGGTCGTCGGCGACGTGCAGCACGGCTTCGGCACCATGTGCCCAAGTCCGAAGTCGGTCCGGGTGGTTCGGTAGATCGCGACCTCGGTTCGCGGCCAACCATGCCGACACTGCCGCGTCGATCTCACTCAACTGTCCGCGTCGGATGACGACGGGATCGTTGCTACTCACGAGAACATACTGGCCCATGCCTGCGACGGCACGGAGAGACCGGCGGCAGCGCGAACCGCCGGAGTCCAACGGAAGATGCGGTTGTACGGCGCTGGCGCTGAGCCATGGCCGCTGTCCGCCGCCACCAGGGGGCTCGCGGCTAACTGCCGAAGAAGCCGCGGCCGGCGATCATCCATTGGAAAGCAGCGCCTCGCGCAACGGCACGCGCCAGGCATCGTGCTGAGGGTCGAACACGCCGAAATCGGTGCCAAAATCCCAATAGCACCAGCTCAACCCGAGTCGCTCTGCCTCCGTTCGTACGAAGGTCGTCCAGCGCAACCTCGATGCCATGTCAGCTTTGTTGTAGGAGCCGAACTCGCCGACGAACATGTGGCGACCGTGGTCGTGTGCCCATGTCGCCGCCCTGGTCAGGTCCCGGCGCACCGCGTCACGGTCGGAGTCGGCGCCCCACGTGGTGCCAAGCCACTGGTCGGCTCCGGCGATCCACGGCGCGCCCTGGTGGGTGAACTCAAGCGGCGCGTAGTAGTGAACTGTCGCGATCACGTGATCGTCCGACGGTAGTTCGAGCTCGGGAAGTGCATCGATGTCGTTCATCCGCGCTGGCCCAACGATCACAATGCGATCGGGCTGGGATTCCCGGACGGCGGCGAGACCTTTCAGTAGGAGCCGGTTCCATAACTGCGCCGTCATCGCGCCGCGCGGTTCGTTGAGCAGCTCGAAGTACAGCCGCCCGGAATGATCAACGTATCGCGCCGCAATCTGCTGCCACAGGGCGACAAACCGAGCCTCGTGCTCGCGCGGCGCGTCCTGCATTTCGTGATAGTGATGGACGTTCAGCACGACGGTCAGGTGACGACGTAGGGCGTTGCCGATCGCCCGGTCGACGCGTTCGAAGAATTTTGGATCGAGCGCATAAGGAGCGGACTCGTCGGCATGAGCCGACCACCGCACCGGCAGCCGCACGGTGTCGAATCCAACGTCGCGCAGGTCGTCGTAGTACCGTTCCTCAAGGCGCAACCGCGGCTCATCATCCCGGCCGGTGTCCAAGGCGTTGCCGAGGTTGACTCCCCTCCGAAACCACCGCTTCTTGCCATCTGCCGCCATGCCTAGATCGTCGCTCAAGATCACCGCTGGCACGAGCCGGGCGCACTTGACCGCAAGGATCCGCGAGGCGTTCCGGGCGGCGGCTGGGTTCGACGATGCGACGCGGGCGTGTGGACGCCGCCGAGCGTTGACACTTGTCAGCGGGTTGGCGCGCGCACCGCGTCAGATGTGGCGTTTCGGCGCCCGGCGACTCACTCGCGTGCGATTGTCGGCTACAGAGGAGGTTAGGCACGGGATGAATACGGACGCTAGGCACAAGGACCCCATGTCCATCGACAAGCCCATGTTCTTCTTCGCCGGAGTCTATGCCGACCACGACGCGGCCGAGGCCGACTACGAGGCGATCAAGGCGCTGCATGCAAGCAACGACATCGGCTCGTACGACGCGGCAACGATCACGAAGGACGCTAACGGCAAGGTGAAGGTGGCCAAGACCGAGAAGCCGGCGCAGCACGGCGGGTGGATCGGGTTGGCCGCAGGTGCCGGGGCGGCTGTTATCTTCCCGTTCCTTCTACCAGGTCTTGTGATAGCGGGCGCGGGAGCGGGCCTCGGCGCTTGGTTCGGCCACCTCGCGGCAGGCACGAGTCGGGCGGAGGCCAAGGAGATTGGTGCACTACTCGACCGGGGCAATGCAGCCCTGATCGTCATAGGCATCGACCACGATGCGGAGAAGATCCAGCTTGTCGCCGTCAACGCGAAGGAACATGTGACACGGCGATTGCCGCAGTCAAGCTGGGACGAGGCTGAACTGGAGGCGATCGAGGCGATGCATAAGGGCAGCGACGACACCGACTAGATGTATCTGGGCAGGAGTAGACCTCCCACCGCGGCCCGCTCAGGCGCTGCCCGTGAGCGGCGCACCAATCGCGTACGGCCTGACGTGTCAACGCCAGGCCTCCGTACGATCAATGGTGGACGGCCATCGCTGCGGGGGCGCGGCCTACCGGACGGCCAAAGCGATCATGAGCACCACGAAGAACATCGCCGGAAATAAGAAGATCACGAACGCGATAACGCCGTAGATGATCCGCCCACGGACACGCCGCCCGCCGGGTTGGACGGTCGATGGCGGTTCGCCCGCCCTGCGCGGAAACCGGACGCGGATAACGGTGGGGTCGTAGTCGGGCTCCGACCGCATTGCGATCTGCGAGTCCGTCATGACGACCGGCCGGGCTCGCCCGGAAAAGATGGACGGGTGTTCGTCGGTTGCGCAGGGATCGCCGGCGTCGGACGACATGTTCGCACCATAGCAAGCCGACCGGCGACGAAACAGATGCGCTCAAGTCGATGCTCCCGAGTTCGTCCCCCTCAAGGCCCGGGCCGCGCGCCTACCAGATGAGGACGCACGGCGAATTTGCGGTTTCGACCGCACTAGCCGGGAGAACCGATCAGCATGGATCACAGACACCCGAACGTGCGTCGACGCCGCTTCGGGGCCACTCACTGATTGGGGTAGCGATGGCCAAGACACAGACGGCAGAAAAGAAGATTGCGGGCCTCGCCCAGGGCGATCCCGTTGTGCTGGAAACCATGACACATATGACGGAGGGCACGCTGGAGCGCTCAGGGCTCGATGAGCGAACCTTCATGCTCGTACGGATCGCGGCGCTAGTCGCGTCCGATGCCGCCCCCGTCTCATACCTGGCGAATCTTGGAGTTGCCGCTGAGGCCGGCGTCAGTCTCGACCAGGTCGTGGGCACCATGGTCGCGGTCGCACCCGTGGTTGGCACGGCCCGCATTACCTCGGCGGCATCGAACATGGCCCGCGGGGGTGTCCTGGGGGAACGGCTTGGCGAGCTGGCCGACGAGATCGAGTAACTTCGGTTCCTAGCGCGGTCCAAGGATCATGTCTGGTGCTGTCAGCATCCAGACGAGTGCGTGGCGCAACGCCGCACACGACCTAGCATGAAGCGGCATACGACCTCTTTCGTCAGAGGGCGAAACGAACTGTCGAGATTAGCTGTCGCAGGACAACCAAGGCCTTTCCATCTGCTCAAGGAGTAAGGAGTCTACATGCGCCGAATCATCGTCATCGCCTCGGCCGTATTCGCATCCCTGTTCTTCGCGGTCACGCCGGCGTGGGCCGGTAGCCCGCACTTCGTCGATGCGACCGCAACGGTCGACGGCAACACGCTCACAGTCTCAGGCAAGGAAGCCGGCCTCGGCAACGAGACGCAGGTCCACATTGAGGTGACCGCCACCGCGCTGTGCATAAACAACGGTGGCCACCACCCGAAGGCCGTCAACAAGGGTAGCTTCTCAGCGGAGGGTGACTTCCCCGTGCAGAACGGCAAAGCGGAGTTCTCTCTGACGTTGATCGCCACATTCCAGCCCGACTGCACTCCGCCCATGACCGTGGCGTGGACAGATATCGTCGTCTCCGACACCGAACACGGCGTCACCAAGCGTCTCTAGCGATCCGACCACCCGGCTCGCGTAGTTCGCCGGGGATCTGAACCGAGGGCGTGACCGCGGCAGCGGTCACGCCCTCGGTCTTTGTCGAGCCTTCGGATAGAGGTGGTCGATCCGAACCGCGTCCTCTCGGTGGTCGGCGAGACGCTGCCGCTGCAACTCCTTGAGACTCGAAACCGTCTCCCATATTTCCCGCAGCGAATTGCTACTTGCATCCGGTACCTAGGTACAGGCTTATGTTTGGAGAGTCGAAGGCCGGACAACGCGGCCTCACCCACAAGGAGACCTGATGTCGTTCCCCGTACCAAACGAATGCACCCTACCGACGGCAGAGCAGCCGCTTCGGGTCGCGGAGTTTGACGACCTGTTCGCGACCACCGTCCGGACGATCGACCACAAGTCGCCAACCCACCTCTCGCTCGCGCTCGCTGGGCCGGCGGGCATCGAGGCGACGGTCCGCGACCTTGCAGCCAGGGAGACCGAGTGCTGCTCATTCTTCGCCTTCACGATCACCCGGGCGTCGGCGCTCGACGGAGAGGCGCTCACCCTCGACATCGAGGTGCCGGCGCAGCACGTCGACGTGCTCCAGGCCTTGGCCGAGCACGCCCGCCTCGTCTCCACGGGGCGCGCGCTGTGACCGCGCCGACAGTGTTGACCCTGACCGAGCTGGCAACCGCAGCCGAGCGACTCGGTATCGAAGCCGACCAACTCATGGACCTTGCCGTGGCTTGGCGTGACGGCGACTGCGCAGTGGCCCGTGAACACCTTGTTGACGCGGTCGCAACGCGCCTGACCGGCGTCGAGCAGAGCATCGCCGACACGCTGGCTAAGGCCGCAGAATATGGCCCGGGGACCGATGCCTGGGCGCACACCGCCCGCCGATGTGTCGTCCTCACCGAGCAAGCGGCCCATTTGCAAGCGGTCGCGGCCGAACTCCACCACGCCCACGCTGCCGGCCAGTGCGGTGACCACTGCACCTGCGCGACCGCACTCGCCGCCCCCGCCGGCGTGTACCGCTTCCCTACCAACGCCAGCGAACCCGGCAGCCCCGACCTGAGCTGCGATCTGCCCGCCGACGCTGGCGACGCGCACGACAGGATCGGCGAGTGGCAGCACGTGCTCACACGCGTTGAGGCCCGCGACCCGATTCCCGACGCCGAAGCCGGCCTGGCCCTGAGGTTCCCACTCGACCACGACCTGGCCGCAACGCTCGCCCGGCTGGCGGCAGCCGAGTACCGCTGTTGCTCCTTCGGCAGCTACAGCGTCGTCATCGATCACACGGGGCTTCGACTGGAGGTACGGATGCCAGCGGGAGCCGAGGGCCAACTCGCCGCCGTGCTCGGGACCCCAGACACGACGGACCGATGAAAGGGTTACCCGCATGCAGCGCATCAGCCGTAACGAGCTGCTCGCACTACTCGACCAAGACGCGGTCACGCTCGTCGAGGCGCTCCCGGAGCCGCAGTTCGCCGCCGAGCACCTCCCCGGCGCGGTGAACCTGCCCGGCGAACTCACCCCCGAGATCGCCCGCGATGTCGCACCTGACCGCCACCGCACCGTCGTCACCTACTGCTCCGGCCGCTCATGCGCCAGATCGAAGGTCGCGGCTGCCGCCTTCGTACGCCTCGGCTACACCGACGTACGTGTCTATGACGGCGGCAAACCCGACTGGGCCGACGCCGGCCTGCCCCTCTACGGCACACGGACACCTAAGGCGGCATGATGGCCCACTCCCATCAGTCCGGCCTTCGCACCGGGGAAGTCGCCGAACGGGCCGGCGTCAACATCCAGACCCTCCGTTACTACGAACGCCGAGGACTCCTGACCCAACCCGCCCGCAGCATCGGCGGCCACCGCCTGTATCCGCCCGAGACCGTCACCCTGCTCGGCGTCATCAAAGCCGCCCAACGCCTCGGCTTTACCCCCGACGAGGTCGCCGAACTCCTCGACACGGGCCGCCGCCCGCACGCGACCCCCGACCTCCGACAACGAGCCATCGCGAAGATCAGCGAAGTTGACCAGAAGATTACAGACCTCACCGCAATCCGCACCGCGCTCACCCAGCTCATCCACGCCCGATGCGACAGCTTGACCCACTGCACCTGCCCCGACTGCCCCATCCCCTTCGCCGACCTCACACGGCCCCCCGGAGACCGCAGATGAGCCTGCCAGTGCAGCACAACAACAACCTCGCCAGATCCGGACCCGAGGCGACACAGCCCACCATTGACAACGATCCACCAGTTCGCACCAAAGTCACCGGTGCACTCGCAGCCATCGCATGTGCCGCCTGCTGCGCCATCCCCCCGCTCATCGCGGCCGGCGTACTCACCGGCGCTGGGGCCGCCATCATGCAGAACACGCTCATCGCACTCGCGGCCGCACTCGGCGTCCTCGCACTCGGCATGTGGTGGCTGCATCGACGGCGCAGCGTCCAGCGCGCCGCCGCAGCCGGACAGGCCAGCTGCGACCGCGGCGGAACCTGCAATCACTGAACCCACCTACGCCACGGTGCGCCGCCCACCTCGGCGGGAGTCGCACCGCGAACCGCACGCTGGCGGCCTCAGGTCAGTGCCTCACCTAGGGTGTCTACCCGATGCCGGCATCGCGGCCGCTCACGTACCGTCAAGTCTGTGGCTCAGCCTACGGAGACCCGATGAAGGCGATCGTTCAGGACCGGTACGGCTCACCCGACGTCCTGCAGCTCAGGGAGGTCGGAAGGCCGGTGGCGGCCGATAATGAGGTGCTGGTGCGGATTCACGCCGCGGCCATTAACGCTCGCGATTGGCACATCATGCGCGGCGACCCGTATCTGGCGCGTCTGATGGCCCCCTCGATTTTCGGGTTTGGTGGGCCGAAGGCGAAGATCCGCGGCAGCGACTTCGCCGGTCGCGTCGACGCGGTCGGCAGGAACGTGAAACGGTTCCGTCCCGGTGACGAGGTGTACGGCGACCTTGGCGACGCCGACGGCTCATTCGCCGAGTACGCGAGCGTTCGCGACGACGTGGTGGAGCGGAAGCCGGCCAACCTGACATTCGAGCAGGCCGCGGCGGTGCCGTTAGCGGGGGTCACCGCCCTCATGGGATTGCGCGATGTGGCGCGGGTACGGCCAGGGCAACGCGTTCTGATCAACGGTGCATCGGGCGGTGTGGGAACCTTCGCAGTACAGATCGCCAAGTCGTACGGCGCCGAAGTGACCGGCGTGTGCAGGACGAGAAACGTGGATCTGATTCGATCGATCGGCGCGGACCACGTCATCGACTACACGAACGAGGACTTCAGCCACAACGGTCAGCGGTACGACATCGTCTTCGACCTCGTCGGAAACCGCTCGCTGACCGATCTCCGGCGCGCACTGACCCCCGGAGGAATCCTCGTCCTGTCCGGTGGAGGCGTGTCCACCGGCGTCAGCCTTGTCGGGCCGATGGGCCTCATCATCAGAGGGATGGTCATGTCACGGTTCGTCAGGCATCGGCTGCTCCAACTCGAGGCGAAGGTCAGCGCGGAGAACCTGGCGGCGCTGCGAGGGCTCGCCGAGTCCGGGCAGATCGTCCCTGTCATTGACCGGACCTACCCGCTGAGCGAGGTCCCCGACGCGATCCGGTACGTCGAGACGGAGCACGCGCGCGCGAAGGTTGTCATCACCGTGTGACCGATGCGTCCCGGCCGGGCAGTCCGAGTCCCCAGAATTGGGCGTGCGGAGTGGGCGCGGGCCGCCGTAGTGTGCTGTCCTTGTGAGGAGGTTCGTCGAGCTGGTTGCCCCGGGGCGGCTCGGGACGGGATACCGCTTGCTGCTGGCGTCGTCGTGGGCGACGAACCTTGGGGATGGCATCGCGCTCGCGGCCGGGCCGCTGCTGGTGGCATCGCTGACCAAGGACGCGTTTCTGGTCTCGTTGGCCGCCCTGCTGCGATGGGCGCCGCCGCTGGTGTTCGGCCTGTCCGCCGGAGTGCTGTCGGACCGGCTCAATCGGCGGCGGATCGTGATCGCGGCAGACTCGGTTCGCGCCGCCGTCCTTGGCATCCTCGTCGCCACGATGATCACCGACCATCTCACGGTAACCGGGGCGCTGCTGGCGTTGGGAATGCTCGCCACTGCCGAGGTCTTCGCCGACAACAGTTACATAACGCTGACGCCGATGCTCGTGCACCGCGACGACCTGGCCATCGCGAACTCCCGACTGCAGGCGGGCTTCATCACGCTCAATCAGCTCGCGGGTCCGCCGATCGGGGCGGGTCTGTTCGCCGCCGGCACGGCCTGGCCGTTCGTGACCCAGGCCGTCCTGGTCCTCGCCGGCGTGTTGCTGGTCTCTCGCGTCGTTGTGCCCGCCTTTGACCGCAGCACGCACGAAGCGGCGAGCGGCGTACTGAGGGACATCGCCGAGGGTTTCCGGTGGACCGCGCACCACGCGGCCGTCCGTACGCTGTCGTTGACCATCCTCATCTTCAACGTCACATTCGGCGCGGCCTGGTCGGTGCTGGTGCTCTACGCTCAGCAGCGGCTTGGCCTCGGCGCCGTCGGGTTCGGTCTGCTCGCCACGATCTCGGCCGCCGGCGGCCTGCTGGGCACCGGACTGTACGGATGGATCACCCGGCGAGTGAGCCTGGGAAACGTCATGCGAGTAGGACTGATCATTGAGACACTGACCCACCTCGCTCTCGCCGTCACGACCTCACCGTGGGTCGCCTCGCTGGTCTTCTTCGTCTTCGGTGCCCATGCGTTCGTCTGGGGCACCACGTCCATCACGGTTAGACAGCGAGCCGTTCCGGCCCACCTACAGGGCCGCGTGAGCAGCGTGAACACGATCTGCGTCTTCGGCGGCCTGGTAGTGGGCTCCGCAGTCGGCGGCACGCTGGCCTCCCATGCTGGCGTCACGGCGCCGTTCTGGTTCGCCTTTGTGGGCTCGGCGGTCTTTGTGGTCGCGCTCTGGCGCGAACTGACACGGATAGCCCACGCCGACGATCACCCACGACCGCAACGCGAGCAAACCGCGTCTCGCTAGTCCGTCATGCGACGCAGAACTCGTTGCCTTCTGGATCGAGCATTACGACATGGCCCAGGTGCTCGCTGTAGGACTCCTCGCGCACGAATGTCGCCCCGTCAGCAGCAAGCTCGGCAACCTTCGCCCGGATACGGTGCTCGCGCTCGGTCATGTCCCATGGCGGCTCCCCCGCGACCCGGATGTCAATGTGCATCCTGTTCTTGGCCGTCTTAGCCTCTGGCACCCTGAGAAAACCGATGGCCGGACCCTTTCCGTCCGGATCGATGATCGAGGCACCGTCTGGGTCGTCATAACCGGGCTCGTCCACATAGCCGAGCGCACGGGCCCAGAACGCAGCAATCCGACGTGGATCGGCAGCGTCGCAGCCGAGCGTCCAGTCCGTCGCCATAGCCGTACGATATACCGGACCACGTGCGCCCACGGGGGTCGCGGACGTAAGCGTCACCTCGGCGGGGCGTCGGGACGATCAAGCTTCAGCTGGTCTAGAGCGCGAAGCGTCCACGCCTCAACGTCCGCTTTGGACACTCCCAGGCTGGTCAGGATCTGGGCACCTGGCTCATCCCGAGCCTCGAGCAGGCCGAGCAGGATGTGTTCGGTACCAACGTAGTTGTGTCCCAAACGCAGCGCCTCACGCACGATAAGCTCGTGCACCTTCTTCAGCCCGGAAGAGAAGGGCACGTGATGAACAGTCGGTTCTCCCGCCGGCGGCAGCGCATCCATCGCCGCTTCGGCTACGGCGTCTTTCGTGACCCCGGCGGCCTTGATCGCATGTCCGGCGAAACCCTCCCATTCCGTCAGCAGGCCAAGCACGAGATGCAGGCTGGTGACCTCCTGATGGCCTCGATCGCGCGCGTCGTTTTGCGCCTTCAACACGACGATCTTGGCTCGGTTGGTGAACCGGTCCATTGAGGTGTCGCCCGCGACGAAGCGTTTCTGGGCCGCCTGCTTGGTCACGCCCATGTTGTGTCCGATCATCGTCCACGATGCGCCGGCGCGACGCGCCTGGTCGACGAAGTGACCGATGAGGTGATCGGCGAGCTCGCCGAGATGGTCGGCGATGGCGGTCGCCTCGGCAAGGTGGTCCAGGGCCGTTCCGTCTGGATGACGGTTCCTGACGTCAGAGATCAATTCATCGAGCGTCATGACGTCAACCTTAGGTTGACGGTAGCCTCATCGTCAACCCCAGGTTGACGATCTACCTGCCCAGGACCGAGCCGCCATTCACGCCGATGATCTGTCCGGTGACATAGCGGGCGCGGGTGAGGTACCGGATCGCGTCGGCGATATCGGCGGGAGTTCCGGCCCGCCCGACCATCGTTTGCGCGACGCGGTCCGCGTGGCCCTCCGCCGTCATCCGGTCGCCGAAGAACTCCGTGTCGGCCACATACCCGGGCGAGACGACATTGACGGTCACGCCGTCCGGACCGAGTTCGCGGGCGAGGTCGTACGCCCATCCGTGCAGGGCCGCCTTCGCCGCCGAGTACGGTCCACCACCGCCGCGCTGGGCGGCGATCGAACTGAGAAGCACGACCGTGCCGCCGGGCCTGGTCAGGCGGTCCCGCAACGCCTCAGTGAGGAGAACAGCCGTCATGACGTTGGCGTCGAAGTTGTCGCGCCACTGACTCGCGACATCAGCGAGTTCGACGCCGCCGCCCGAGCGATATCCGCCGGCGTTGTTGACGAGAACGTCCACTGTGCCATCACCGACCTCGGCGGCGACGCGTGCCACGTCCGCGGGCTGGGTCAGATCGGCTGCGAGAAAACGCACAGCGCTGGCCCGACCGGAAGCGGCGCCGATCTCCGCGGCCGTGGCCGCGAGGATCTCTGCACGCCTCCCGACGATCGTGACGTCGTACCCATCCCCCAGGAGAAGCTTCGCGGTGGCCGCACCGATGCCAGTGCCCCCACCACTCACCACAGCGATACCCACCCGACACACACTACTCAAGCCGCCGTCACAGCCGACCGTACGCACGGAGCGTGCGCAGGGCGCGGAGAGTCTCGATCCCACGCCACTCCAGAGTGGAGGCTGCACTCGGCGGCTCCCACGTGATCGGCCAGCCGCCGTCGGTTTGCTGGTCCCGGGCCATCCGGTCGAGGTTGCCCTCGATGTTGGCGTCGTCGAACAGCCCGCGCCACGGGCTCTCGGGTGACGGCGCAAGGTGTAGGGGCGTCACCCCGTAGGAAGGGTCTGCCGGGTCCGGCCGATACCACTGCGCCTTGGCCAGCCAATCGCCGACGTGTGCGGCGACGGCCTCGGCCCGACCTCGGTCGGGCACATGGGCGAGGAACACCAGCACCTCGGCCAGCGCATGGGCGTCCTCGTCGAACCCTGACTCGAGCCGCGCCCAGGTCCAGGCTGTGGCCCGGTCGAGCCAGGGGTGGATGACGCCCATCTGATGCAGCCGCCCCGCCAGTCCGGCAGTCGGGTTCAGTGCGGGTGTGTAGGTCCAGTCCGAAAAGTGTTCGGCCCGCGGGTATGCCTCCATCACCGGGAAGGATAACGGCACTCCCCCGTCGGGGGCCCCCACGAGGCCGAGCCAGTCGCAGGCGCCGCGGACCATGTCATTCACGTCGAGGTCGCCGGACGACTCCGCGACGCTACCGCGTACTTCGCCGGCCACCAGCAGGACGTCGAGGGCACGCTCGACGTCGATGGGCAGGCTGGCCGGGCAGCGCTTGTCGGGTTCGAGGCCATGGCCGAACCCGCCGTCCGGGTTTCGGTAGGCGCGGATTGCATCGACGACGCCGGAGGGGTCGTCGCCGCCGAACAGCATGGCGGCGAGGCGGCGCTCGATGAGGCGCCCCTCACGATCGATGAAGGCCCGGCCAGAATTGAAGCTGTCATTGGTCATTTGGGCGTTCTTCTGTTCGTCCGACATGGCCGACCTCCTCCTCGAGTCTGCCTCAATCCGCCGTGACCGCGCGCGGTGCGGACGCGCAATCACAACGCAACGCCCCTTACCAATCGCCGTCGGGTGGGGCGAATTGGCTCAGCGTGAACTCGGCTCCTGCGGGTCTCGAACGAGCGCGTCCTTAGTCCAGAGGTTGTCGGACGACCGGACGACTGCGGCACCGAGCCGTTCTGCGGTAGCAACGCTGTCATCGCGGTCGGCCACGGTGAAGGTGACGCGCCAGCACGGAGTCTCGCCGGCACCGATCACGACCAGGCCGCCGATCACGTCGGCGAACCCGGCCGGTGCCGAAGCCTGCCGCTCATGGATGCCTGGGTCGACCGTGGCGGCGAGGTGGTCCCCGTACCCGGGGACCTGCAGCATCGTCCCCGCGCCTTGGTCGAGGTCAGCGGCTCGCCAGCCGAACAGAGGTGTGTAGAAGGCCATCGCGGCGTCGCGGTCGGGCGTGTAGAGATCGCTGAAGTTCCAGGCTCCGGGCGAATTCGCGCGTTGCGCGCCCAGCCGCCTACCGGCCTGCCAGAGCCGAAACTCCGCACCGTACGGGTCGGCACAGGTGGCGGCGCGACCAGCCTGTCCGGCGTCTTCGGGTGGCGCTATGAGGGTGCCGCCATTGGCCGCGACGGCTGCCGCCGTCACATCGGCGTTGTTCACGGCGACGTAGGTGTTCCACGTAGCCGCTCCCGTCGCCGGCGCGGTCGCGACGCCGGCGACGTCTTGACCGTCGATAGTGGCGATGAGGTAGCTCCCGGGCGCGCCTTGCTGCCTCGCATCGGCCATCGTCCAGCCGAACAACCCCGCGTAGAACGCGCCGGCGGCCTCGAGATCAGGCTGCTCGGTGTCGATCCAAGAGGTGACACCGTGCGGGTACGTTCGCATCTCGCCCACGGCAATCATCGTAACGGAGGCGCTGTCAGGTTGACCTGGCAGCGGAACCCCGACCGGGGGTCGACCGCTGATACGGTTCGCTGCGTGCGTTTGTCTGATGCGGAAGTGGCGGTCGCGGCGGCGAACGCTGGTGCAGCCGTCGTTCGTGCGAGATACGGCACAGCACTGGCTCGCATCGAGAAGGCGGCCATGGACTTCGCAACGGATGCCGATATCGAAGCCGAAAACGCCATTCTGGTCGCCCTTCGCGCAGCGCGGCCAACCGACGCGTGCCAGGGTGAGGAACTTGGCTCCTCCGGCGACCAGTCATCGGATCGCACGTGGCTTATCGATCCACTCTGCGGGACGCTGAACTTCGCGGCACAGAACCCTCTGATGGCCGTGAACGTCGCGCTGCGAGTCCGCGGCCGCATTACGGCCTCCGCATCCGCAGACCCTCTATCCGCCGAGGTTTTCTGGACCGACGGACAATCCGCGTACATGCGGAGCGGCGGCGGTGACACGCGGCTCATCCCCTCGGGCACGACTCGCCTGGTCGATGTGAACCTCGATGGCCCGTACCCCAACGGCGAACGTTTCCAGGCAACCAGAATGCTGGCCGACCCGGCATTCGTCGCGGCTTTTCGACCGCGGGTGATCTCCACGACGCTCGCGCTCGCGTGGGTCGCGGCGGGACGGCGCGCAGCCTACGTGACGGATGGCCATCTACGCGACAGCGTTCACTTCTCCAGCGGTATAGCCCTGTGTCAAGCCGCCGGTTGCGTCGTGACCGGGCTTGTTGGGCAACCGGTCCACGCGGGACCGGGTGGTCTCGTCGTTGCCGCGGACAACGAGACCCACGCGGCCTTGATCGCGATCATCGCGCGCCTGGTCGCCTAGCGTGGTCTCGGGCAACCCTTCGTCGTTTCTCCATCGACAGCGACCCCGATGCAGAGCGTTGCGAAGGATCCAAGCTCGATTGCGAGAGCGAGCGCGCCAAACGCCACCCACGATCGCGATGAGAACGGCGGATACTCCAGCCCGGACGGCTAGCGTGCGTGGATCTTGATCATCGATCTCGTTGCGCAAGGAGTTCGCGTATGCCGGGCACGCTCTCATCGGCCATGACAGCGCGCATCTCAGGGGCATCAGCGGTCCAGGGTTCGCGAAACTCCCTCCCACCGGTCATGATCGCCGTCCTCCGACAGAATGTGCAGCGAGACTAGGCGAGACTGCGCGTTTGGTCGGAAGACGGCGATCATGGCCGCGCGTCCGCTCAGGAGGTATCGGGTGACCGACAAGGGTCCCGGTATGTCGCATCCTTGGCGGCCAAGGACACGGAGGCGCTGCTCGGGATCTTCGCTTCGGAGGTGTCCTGCAGCGGCATGACTCCCGGCAGGTTCTGGGGGGTCAACTCGCCAGCGGACGTTGTTGAGGACGTCCTCTACGTGATGTGCTCCCGCTTCCGATCTCTCGCGGATACCACGACAGCCTGAGGCCTTGCGTGGTCGGCAGGCTCAGGCAGCCTCTCGAGGAGACGTCGGTGTTCTGCCAGCTCGCACACGGCCGCGGTGTCGCTTGGAAGAATGTGGGAGGACAGCCGAGCAGCCGCTCGTACCACAGCGGCGCGGTCGCGAAGTCGCGGACGCGCGAACGCACAAGGGAGGAGCGCGCGACCCATGGATCAACCAACCGCAGAGGAAGCGCTTCGAAAGCTCGACCGTCTGGTCGGAGAGTGGACGTTGGAGGCCAGATGGCCCGGCGGGGAGCCGTGGCCGGGCGGCGGAAGAGCCACGTTCGAGTGGCACGCCTCGCGGGCACACCTCATCCAACGGACAACGGCCGACCTCCCCGAGGCTCCCGACAGCATCTCCATCATCGGATGCGATCCGGCCAACGGGACCTACTTCCAGTTGTACTCCGACGAGCGCGGCGTCTGCCGCATCTACGAGATGAGCATCAGCGACGACGAGTGGACGCTCTGGCGGGAGGGCGAACCGTTCTCACAGCGATTCACCGCGAGCATCAGCGATGATGGGACCACGATCACCGGACGGTGGGAGATCGCCGAAGACTCCACCCATTACACGACCGACTTCGACGTCATCTTTCGCAGAGTCCTGACCTAACCCGGGGAGCCGTTGTTGACGAAGCGGAGGGGCGGTAGGCCCGGCCGAGCTGCGATCGGCCTAGTTCCACAAGGCCCTCGATGGTCCGAATGTCAGCCGGGTTGATGTCGGTGCCGGGTCCTATCGTGTCGGGATGGCATACATGGTGCAGGTCACGATCGACAGCGCGGACCCACATGACCTCGCCGAGTGGTGGGCTGAGACGCTGGGGTGGCGTGTCGAGGCTCAGGACGAGACGTTCATTCGCCAGATGATCTCCGAAGGGCACGCGACTGAGGACGACACGGTGACGCACCGCGGCGCGCTGGTCTGGCGCGAAGGTGCAGCGATCCATCCCGCAGACGAGCAGTTAGGTCGCTCCCCGCGTATCTACTTCCAGATGGTGCCCGAAGCCAAGACGGTGAAGAATCGCGTCCACCTTGACGTGCGGACAGGCAACGACGATGTCGGGGCGGTGCGGACTCGGCTCATCGAGCGGGGAGCCACTGTGCTCTACTCCGGTCGCCAGGGGCCACACACCTGGGTCACGATGGCCGATCCCGAGGGCAACGAGTTCTGCGTCTAGTCCATAAGTAAGCGTGTCGTTGGGGCAGATGCGCCTCAGAAGTAGGCAAAGGCCTTATCTTGCTGGGTTAGCGATCGCAACGCGTCCGGCAAGAGAAGGCCTTTGTGGTGAAGAAGATAGCTCATGGGCAGAGTCGGCGGAACGCGGCTCGCCGACGGCGTCGGGTAGCGGCACGCCACGCTCAGGCAGGGCACTGGGGACCCCGTCCGGTGCCGATGCTGACCTCGGGCAGGATCGCCTATGAGGTCGGTGGCAACATCGACGCGATGTCGTTCGGCGGGATCGCCGCGGTGCACCGGATGGTGACCAGGCTGGGCCTGCCCGAGCAGGTCAACAAGGGTCTGCCGTTGTTGAAGGTGCACCTGCCCTATCACGAGTCCGACCATGTGTTGAACCTGGCCTACAACGTGCTGTGTGGCGGCACCCGGTTGGAGGATATCGAGCGGCTGCGTCACGACACGGCGTACATGAATGCGTTGGGCGCGGACCTGATCCCGGATCCAACCACGGCGGGCGACTTCTGCCGCCGCTTCGAAGAGGAGCACGTGGTCGAGTTGATGGATCGGATCAATGCGGTGCGAACCCAGCTGTGGCGCACCCGTGGTCGCGACTTGCTCGGTCCGGTCGCGTACATCGATATCGATGGCACGATCGTGCCCACCGATGGCAAGCGCAAGGCCGGGATAGGCCTGTCCTACAAGGGAATCTGGGGCTACTGCCCGCTGCTGATCACGCTGGCCAACACCAAGGAAGAGCTCTATCTGGTCAACCGGCCGGGCAACGC
>JAXIPB010000085.1:0-7883 GCA_045403155.1 Micromonosporaceae bacterium | reverse complement strand
CCCGGCCGTGCCGGCTCACGTCCACCCCTCCAAGATCGCGACGATCATGACATGAGCGTCACCAGACCGCGCCGATCATGACCGCCCAGTCATGATGGGCGGGGGTGGGGGTGGGGGCGGGGGTGGGGGGATGGCGCGTACTGAGCCGACTCGGGAGCCGCCACCGAGCACCGGCGGCTCCGCCAACTCGTCAAACACGGCGGCCTCGACGGAGAGCCCGCGCAGGGCCGCTACGACCACCGGCATCCGGGCCCGCATCGAACCATCGTCGATCTTCAAAGCCATCGCGCCGACGCCGGGCACGGCAACCGCGACCATGCCCTCGGCTCCACCCTTGGAGAGCAGGCCAGGCATGCCACGCATGAGTCGGGCGTCGTCCGCTCCGGTGCCGGAGACGAGCTCCGGGTGGGCCCGCATGGCGTCGGCGATCGTTCGTTCCGGGGCGCCGGCGGGCGCCGACACGGCGGCGAGGAACGCACGTGCCAGTCCCGTGAGCGAGATCGCCAGAACCGGAGCGCCGCATCCGTCGACCCCGACGGCGGCCACGTTCTCACCGGAAAGGTCCTCCACCGCAGTTTGGCACGCCTTCTGCAACGGATGATCCACCGCCAGGTAGTCGTGCAGCGACCAGCCCGCCGCCTGGCACGTCAGCAGCATGCCGGTGTGCTTGCCGGAGCAGTTCATGAACACGCGAGAGGGCCCGGCCCCCGCACGGAGGATCGTCTCTCGCGCCGAGTCGGACAGCGGCAGGTCCGGTGGGCAGCGAAGATCGTCCTCAGACAGCCCGGCTGTGCGCAGCATCGCTCGGACCCGGTCGACGTGCACCGGCTCCGCCGAGTGGCTCGCCGCGACCAGCGCGAGGTCGGCGGAGTCTGGCAGGCGCAGGCCGCAGCGCAGCATGGCCGTGGCCTGCATCAGTTTGTTACAGGAGCGGGGGAAGACGGGCCCGAGCGGGTCACCCGCCGAGGCGACCAGAGCGCCGCCCGCGTCGAGTACCGCGATCGATCCCAGATGACGTCCCTCGACGAAGCCAGACCGGACCACCTCGGCCAGCGGAACGCCGCCGGTGTAGGAAGCGGTCACGGCCGCGCCGGTACGCCGAGCATCGCCCGGGCCTCGGTGGGGGTGAGCGGTGGTCGCTGGGCGAGGCGGGCGAACGCGGCCGCGCGCGCGACCAGCTGGGCGTTGCTCTCCACCGGCTGGCCCTTGGAATAGGTGACCGTGTCCTCCATGCCCACCCGCAGGTGGCCGCCGGCCGAGAGCGAGGCGAGCAATATGGCGAGCGTGCTGCGGCCGATACCGGTCGCTGAGAACGTCGTGCCGTCCGGGAGATCCCGCATCGCCTGCTTGCACGCGACGAGCGCCTCCGTCGTGCCGGGCATGCCGCCGGGCACGCCCATGACGAAGTCGACGTGGACGTGCCCGCCCGCGGGCAGCCCGTGCTTGTCCAGCAGCCTCGCGAGCGAGGTCATGTGGCCGAGGTCGAAGATCTCGTACTCCGGCACGATCCCGCGATCCTGCATCCGGGTGTGCAGGTCGACGATGAACTCCCACCGGTTGAGGAAGACGTCGTCGCCGAAGTTGACAGTCCCCATCGTGCACGAGGCCATCTCGGGCCCCGCGTCGAGCACGGCCAGCCGTGCGGCCTCAGGATCGGTGACCGCGCCGCCCGAGGAGAGCTGGACGACGAGGTCGGTCGAGTCGCGCAACGCCTCGACGGTCGCGCGCAACCGCCCCGGATCGAGGGTGGGATTCGCGTTCGTATCGCGGATGTGCACGTGGATCACGCTCGCCCCGACCGCCTCGCACTCCTTGGCCGTGGCGACCAGCTCATCCAGGGTGACTGGCAGGGGCGGCACGTCCGCCTTCGCCGATTCCGCGCCGGTCGGGGCCACCGTGATCAACGTCGTTGTCGTCATGTCCCGGAGTCTTTCAGGTCAGTCGCTCGGCCGACATCCCAGTCGCCGCTCGGACCTGAGGCCGTGATCGCGAGGAATCGAGGCTAAGCCGGGTCGATCGAGGCGGCGGAAGCGCCAACGAGCAGGCGAGCGTCGTCCGGCACCGACCGCTTGACCACGGCCAGCGCGATGGGGCCGAGTTCGAAGTGCCGGGCCGCCGTCCCAACAAACCCGACGACGCGACCATCAACTGCGGTCACTTCCGTCCCGGGTTTGGGAAGCTCGTCCGTGCTCACCCCGTCGAGATGAAGCAGAACGAGGCGCCGCGGAGGCTTGCCGAGGTTATGCACGCGGGCAACCGTCTCCTGCCCCCGATAGCACCCCTTCTCCAGGTGCACCGACTCGGCCAGCCAGCCGACCTCCGCGGGCAGCGTCCGATGATCGGTCTCCCGACCGAGCCGAGGTCGGCGGTCGGCGACCCGGGCCGCCTCGAACGCCCAGAGTCCAACGAGCGGTACGCCGAGCGCGGCGACGACCTCCGATACGCCAGCACGGGGGACGAGCAGGTCGATGCCGTATCGCATCCGCCGCGCGTACCCTCCGGCCGGGAGCGCGCTGACCGCGTACCGAGTCGTCGGATCCGCGCCAAGGGACCCGGCGGCGAACTTCGGGCCCGGCACCGGCGAGACGGCCGGAGCGACCAGCTCCCCGGCCCCGATTGCAGCAGCGGCCTCCACGCTGGACGGTCCGACCAGCGAGAGCAGCGCCCACTCGCCCGTCGCCACGGCGGGCTCGACCCGCAGGAGGAATCTCATCCGGTTCAGGAAGTCGACCAACGCCTCGGCCGTGCCAGGCTCCAGGTCAAGCCACGTCGTCGTGCCGTCATCGATAACGACCGCGTGGTGCTCCACGTGGCCGTGCGGTGAGAGCACGAGAAGCTCGGTGCCCGTGAGCGGGGCGAGCCCCTCGAGGTGCTGCGTCGTCATGCTGTGCAGCCAGGGCAGGCGGTCCGGGCCGGTGACGGTGACGATGGCGCGGTTGCTACGGTCGACGAGGCCTACGCCGGTCGCGAGCACCCGCTGCTCCCGCATCGGGTCCCCATAGTGCGCCGCGACTCCAGCGTCCACATCGGATGGATCGATGGCCTCGATGGCCACGGCTCCGGCATCGGCCAGCATCAGGACTCGCTCCCGCACTTTCCGCACACGCCGAAGAGGGCGACATGTCCGATGTCAACCAGGAACGACTGCTCATCCTCGAGCACCGCCGCGAGCGGGCCCAGCAGGTCGGAGGAGACCTCATCGACGTGCCCGCAGGTGCGGCAGACCAGGTGGACGTGCTGCTGCTCGCTGACCGCGTGGTAGGTGGGAGCCCCGTGGGAGAGGTGGGCGTGAGTCACCAGGCCGAGCTCTTCCAGGAGCTCCAACGTCCGGTAGACGGTGGTGATGTTGACCCCGGCCGCGGTCTTGGCGACCTGGGCGTGCACCTGGTCGGGCGTGGAGTGGCCGAGGGCGTAGACGGCCTCCAGCACCAGCTGGCGCTGCGCGGTCAGGCGCAGCCCGCGGGACCGGAGTTCGTCCGCCAACGACGACGATGACGACGGGGGCACGATCACCATCGTATGCGCCCGTTAGGCTGCCCGGCGTGTCCGACCAACGTGTGGTTGCTCTCCTCGGTCTGGGCGTCGTGCCCGCCGACACGCCAATCCTGCGCGCCGACGATCTCGGTGCGCTGCGCGGCGACGGCATCTTCGAGACCATGCACGTGCGGGACGGCAGCGCCTGGCTCGTCGAGGAGCACGTGGCCCGGCTGGCGCGGTCGGCGGCCCGGATGGATCTTGCGCTCCCGGATCGCCAGCAGTTGTTGGACCTTGCCGGGCAGGTGCTCGCCAAGTGGCCGGCCGAGATCGAGGGCGCGCTCCGCCTGGTCTGCACCCGTGGACTCGAGGACGCCGGTGGGAAGGTCACCGTCTTCGCGGTCGCCTCGGCCGTGCCCGAAACCATGGTCCGCGCTCGGCACGACGGAATCGCCGTGATCACCGCCTCGCTCGGCTTTCCGGCGGCGCTGCGGGCCAGCGCACCGTGGCTGCTCGGCGGCGCGAAGACGCTGTCGTACGCGGTGAACATGGCATCCCAGCGCTGGGCCCAGTCGGTTGGAGCGGACGACGTCCTGTGGCTCTCGGGCGACGGCTACGCGCTCGAAGCGCCGACCTCCACGCTGGTGTGGCTGGACGGCTCGACGCTGTGCACGGTCCCCGTGGATGAGACGGGCATCCTTGCCGGTACGACGGCGCGGTGGCTACTTGATCATGCGGGGTCGCTCGGATGGGATAGCGCCGAGCGCATGATCACCACGTCCGCGCTGGCCGAGACCGGGGGTGCCTGGCTTACCTCCTCGGTGCGGGGAGTGGCGGCCATCCGGACGCTCGACGGCGTGGATCTCCCGTTCTCGACCGAGATCACGAGACGCATCCGCGACCTGCTCGGCTACCGCTAGCCCCCCCTTCAAGATCGCGCCGATCATGATTTGGAGGTCATGATCGACACCGTTTCACAGCGGCGAGGTCATGATCACCGGGATCTTGGCGCTAGCCGGCGATCCGGACGAGGCGGGCCGCGAGGTGAGCCGAGAGAGGCTGCCCAACGGCCGCCATGTCCTGCGCGTAGAGCAAGGCACGATCGACGATGCCGTAGAGCCGGTGGCCCGCCGTGACCTCCTTTGCCGTGCCCGTACGCAGGACGGCATCGGAGGACATCTCGACCCGGACCCCGGTGATCTTCCCCAGATGAAGCTCCATGATCCCGGTCGGCGTGCAGTAGAGCGCCTCGATCTCGTCTGTGGCCTTGCCGTCCGCGTCAACGACCGGGCGCCACCAGCCGAGTTCGCGCCCGCTGGGCCGGATCGGCTCGCCGCCGGGCGTCACGAGCCAGGCCCGCGACTCGTACCGAAGAAACGGGCGTCCGTCGTGGCTGATGGTCAGCTCCTGGGCGAATTCGAATGGTTTGATCGTCGGGTACTCGCCGCCGCCGCGCCCGCGCCACACACCGACGAACGGCAGCAGACCAAGCAGAGCCGGGTGCAGGTCCGGCCCGACCCGCAGGTCGTGGCTTTCCTCGAATGGGTACGGACCGGGATCCGGCGCGTCCAACCACGGTGGGCGGCCCCCGGCCGCATCAGTGGGCGAGCCGTCCGGCTGGTCGGGGCTCACGACCGGCCTCGACCGATCCTGACGGCCAGATAGACCAAACTGCCGGCCAGTGCGCCAAAGCCCGCCACGAGCAGGCTGACGAATCCGATCTCGGAGACCATCCGTGCAGTCTATGGCCGACTTGCCTAGGCTTTGCGCATGACATCGCGGTCCCTAGTCGTAAAGGCCACAGCCGGCGAAGACGCCCCGGAACGCTGCGCGCAGGCATTTACGGTGGCAGCCACGGCCGTGACCGCTGGAATCTCCGTTTCGCTGTGGCTCACCGGCGAGTCGGCCTGGTTTGCCCTGCCCGGTCGCGCGGAGACATTCGAGCTGCCGCACTCCGCGCCACTGGCGGCCCTGCTGGCAACCGTTCTGGCCGGCGGCACGGTCACGTTGTGCACCCAGTGCGCCGCCCGCCGGGCCATCACTGAGGGCGACGTGATTCCAGGCGTCCGCATCGCGGGTGCCGCCGCGTTCGTCGAAGAGTCCCTTGCCGAGGGTGCCCAGGCACTCATCTACTGATTCCGACGCGCCGGCTGCCGGAAACACAATCCACATAGGACGCCGGGACGGCTAGGAACACGCGGTCGTGGCGGTGACGATCACGCGATCGTCGTCGGCCCGGACGATAACTCCCGCGCTGGCGGTCCGATACGCGTAAAGGACCGGCGACGCGGCCACCGTCGATCCGCCGAGCTCACGCAGCGCGTCATCGAGCGGGCCGGGCGAGGAGGCGCCGGCCGCCGCGCGAGCCTCGACCGTCGTGAGCAATCCGCCTGAGCACGCCACCCGGTGGGTGCTCCACTGGTTGGCGACAAGACCGAGGCGGGTCAGCACCGTCTGCACCGCCGACCGGTCACCGTCCGCTGCCGCGCTGGTGGCGATGTCGCTGGTCGGCCGGCACGAACCTGTGTCCGCCACAAATCGCACCTGGCCGGGCGCGATCAGGGAGCCGTTGACGGCGACCCAGAAGCCCGCTTCGGCCGTCAACCGAGGCACTGTACCAGCACGCACGACCGCCTCGTATGACGTAGGCAGCCGCGACGCGACGCGTTCCAGCAGCGCCAGTTCGGTCCCCGGGGTCACCGCGGCCAGCAGTTCGCGTTGGTAGCGCTCGCCGGGCCGGAGCACCGTGACCGAACACTCGCCGACCCGGTGGAAGTCCGAAACCGCCACCACCGCCAGACCGTCGGCGCTCGCGGCGGCCGCGATGTCCGATACGGCTCGGTCGACAACCGGTTGAGCCTGACCGACGGTCGTCTGCTCCCGCGCGGTCGGCCCGCCCCGGGCGAGAGCCCATCCGATGCCGACGGCGAGCGCGGCACACCAGATCACGACGATGACCGCGATCCATCGTCGAGGCGGGCCAGCGGGCGACGCACCAGTCTGGGGAGGGCCGGCCTGGGGAGGGTACGCGGCCTGTGGCTCGGTCGTCGTCACGCGCCCATTCTGGCAGCCCGACCGGGGCCCCGAAGCCGCGAGTGTCCAACAGTTGCCAGGTCAGCTGCGTGGAGACCGGGCAACTGTAGAACACATGGCCGCACTGGCAGGGTCAGGAGGAGACGGAGACCGCCACCTCGTTGAGTCCGCGATCGGCGGTTATCTCAGCGTCGCCGTTGCCGGCCCGGGAGAGGGCGCGGATCGTCCACGTCCCCGGCGCGGCGAAGAACCGGAATTGGCCCGCCGGTGACGTCACGACCTCGGCCGTGAATTCGCCGGTTTCGTCAAGCAGACGCACGTAGGCGCCGCTCACCGGGTCGCCGCCGCCGGCGCAGACCACGCCCGAGATGACTGTCTCTTTCTCGAGATCAACGCTCGCGGGCAGGGGCGCCGACTGCTCCGGAGCGCCACAACCCAAGCCACTCGTGCTCATAGACTTCCTCTCTCGTCCCCGACCGCCACCGGGACGCCGACGAGCGACCCGTACTCGGTCCACGAGCCGTCGTAGTTCTTGACGTCGGCGTGGCCGAGCAGCTCCCGCAACACGAACCACGTGTGGGAGGAGCGCTCACCGATGCGGCAATAGGCGATGGTCGGCTTGGCCCCATCGAGCCCGGCCGAACCGTAGATCTCCCGCAGCTCGTCGTCGGACTTGAATGTGCCGTCCTCGTTGGCCGCCTTGGACCAAGGCACCGAGAGCGCGGTCGGGATGTGCCCGGCCCGCTGCGCCTGCTCCTGCGGAAGGTGGGCGGGAGCGAGCAGCCGGCCGGCGTACTCGTCCGGCGAGCGCACATCGACGAGGTTCTTCTCTCCGATCGCGGCGACGACCTCGTCGCGGTACGCGCGAATCGACGGATCCTGCTCCCGCGCGCGGTAGTTCGTCGCGGTGCGGGAGACCGGATCCGCGACGAGCGGCCGGTTCTCGAGTTCCCACTTCTTGCGGCCACCGTCGAGAAGCTTGAGGTCGTTGTGTCCGTACAGCGTGAAGTACCAGTACGCGTACGCGGCGAACCAGTTGTTGTTGCCCCCATAGAGGACCACCTGATCGCCGTTTCCGATGCCGCGCGCCGAGAGTAGGGCCTCGAACTGCTGCTTGTTGACGAAGTCCCGGCGCACCTGGTCCTGAAGGTCGGACTTCCAGTCGAGCTTGACGGCGCCTGGGATATGGCCGGTGTCGTAGGCGGTTGTGTCCTCGTCGACCTCGACGAAGACGATGCCGGGTGCGCCGAGGTTCTTCTCGGCCCAGTCAGCGGAGACGAGTGCGCTGTCGCGACTCATGGGAATGACTCCTTAGCGTTTAGTGACTGTACGGGCACCGTGCGCGACGAACACCCGCGCGGATTGGCGATTTCAAA
>JAXIPB010000290.1:0-20007 GCA_045403155.1 Micromonosporaceae bacterium | reverse complement strand
TGACATCCATAGGAGCATCCTGGAGGTCATGATCGGCGCCGTTTAGCGACCACAGCATCATGATCGTGGCGATCTTGAGGGTCAGCTGGGGCACGTGGTAGCGCGCGACGTGAGGTCATAATTCTCTCTGTGCGTCTCAATGCCCGCGTGGACTATGCCCTGCGCGCCGTCGTCGAGTTGGCCGCGACCGGCGGCAGCGCCTCCCGGCCAGTAACCGCGGAACGGCTCGCCACGGCCCAGGAGATCCCTCCGAAGTTCCTGGAGAGCATCCTGCTGCAGCTGCGCCGGGCCGCGATCGTGCACTCCCAGCGTGGACCGGACGGCGGGTACTGGCTGGCCAAGTCGGCGGAGCAGATCACGCTCGCTGACATCATCCGCGTCATCGACGGCCCGCTGGCCAACGTACGGGGCCAACGTCCTGAGGAACTCGGCTATCGGGGTGCGGCCGAGGCCCTGCAGGACGTATGGATCGCTCTGCGCGCCAGCGAACGGCAGATCCTCGAGCTGGTCACGGTCGCGGATGTCGCGACCGGAAAGCTGCCCAAGCGAGTACGCACGCTCGCCGCCGACCCGCGGGCCTGGGTCTAAGTCGGTCGACACGGCCCGCCAAAGGCCGCGATCATTTCTCGCATGACGTACGTTTCGGCGCCAGCACCATCGGGATCGGGTGGCAACCGGCTCGACTGGGTCGCCACGCCCGAACCTGTGCGCCGCGCACTCGAGGCGCACCTGGGTTCGCCGGTCGTCAAGGCACGCAGTCAGGCGGGTGGCTTCTCGCCCGGCCTGGCCGCACGCCTGCTTCTCGCCGACGGCCGCCGCTTCTTCGTCAAGGCCGTCGGTACCTCCCGCAATCCGCTCTCGCCTGACATATTCCGCCGCGAGGCGCGAATCGCCGCTGCGCTGCCACGCGAAGCGCCGGTCGGTCGTCTGTTGTGGACATACGACGATGGTGACTGGGTTGCTCTGGTCTTCGCCGACATAGAGGGCACGGCGCCGGCCGAGCCCTGGCGTCGAGATGAGCTCAATCGGGTGCTTTCGGCCCTGCCAGCACTATGGGACTCGTTGACGCCGGCTCCCATACAGGTCACGACGATCGCGCAGAGTTGGGCCGAGGACTTTTCGGAGTGGTCAGCGCTCGCCAATATGCTGTCGCCGCCTGCCGGGCTTGACGGAGCTGATCCTTGGGGGGCCAGCCATCTCGATGTTCTCGCGGACCTGGAGGTCGCCTCGGCGGGCGTGGTGGAGGGCACGACGCTGCTCCACGGCGATCTCCGCGCCGACAACATCCTGCTCACCGTCGATGGCGTGGTGTTCGTCGACTGGCCTGCGGCATTGATCGGCCCGGCCTGGGCCGACCTCGTGTTCATGCTGCCGAGCGTCGGCATGTACGGACTCGACCCCGAGATGATCTTCGCTTCTCAGCCTGTCGCCCGGAACGCTGACGCGGACGCTGTGACATCGCTGCTCGCTGGTGTCGCCGGCTACTTCATCGGCAACTCGCTGAAGCCTCCGCCGCCCGGCTTGCCGCTCGTGCGGGCATTCCAGCTCGCTCAGGGTCGCGCTGCGCTCGCGTGGCTCCGCACCCGCTTGAGCTGACATCGCTCGCCGCACACCACCGCCACCACCACCCCTCAAGATCCCCGTGATCATGAACTGACCGCCCCAAAATCGCGGGCCGATCATGACCTCCAAATCATGATCGACGGAAAGGGGGGCCGGGTCTCATTGGCTGGACTTCAGGTTGACACCGCCCAGGTGCTCCGGCAATCTCCTACTAAGTCAGTAGGAAATCTCGGGAATACAGGGGTCCTTCAGTGAGGTTCAATGTCGGGCGACCATGGGCGGTGCTGGGGATGAGCGTCGTGGTATCTCTGGCGGGCCTTGCGGCCTGCGGTGACGGCGACTCGCCAGGCGGCTCCGGCGGGAAGCTGACCCTGCGCCTGGGCCACCTGCCGAATCTCACCCACGCTACCGCGATCGTCGGGATCGAGAAGGGCATCTTCGCGCAGAAGCTCGGCGACGGCGTCGACCTGCAGGTCAGGACGTTCAACGCCGGCCCCGAGGCGATCACCGCCCTCATCTCGGACGCGTTGGATGCCGCGTACATCGGCCCCAACCCGGCCATCAACGCGTGGTCGCAGTCGAATGGTAGAGCCGTGAAGCTCGTGGCCGGTTCGGCCTCCGGTGGCGTCTTCTTCGTCACCAAACCGGAAATCGCCACAGTGGAGGACCTGCGCGGGAAGTCCATCGCGACGCCGCAGCTCGGCAACACCCAGGACGTGGCACTGCGCTATTGGCTGAAGCAGAAGGGCCTCACGACCACCAAGGAGGGTGGCGGCGACGTCCACATCAGACCGCAGGACAACGCGATCACCGTCGACGCGTTCCGGACCGGTGCCATCGATGGTGCGTGGGTGCCGGAACCGACGGCCTCCCGCCTCGTCGCGGCCGGAGGCAAGGTGCTCATCGATGAGCGTGACCTGTGGCCGGACGGAAGGTTCGTCGTCACCCACCTCCTGGTGAGCGCGAGGTTCCTGAACCAGCACCGCGACGCGGTCAAGAAGCTCGTCGAGGGCTCGGTTGCGACGAACGCCTACATCAACGCCCGGCCCGCCGAGGCGCGGCAGGCCATCTCGGACAGCGTCGGCAAGATTACCGGCAAGCCACTCGACATCAGGCTGATCGAGCAGGCGTGGCCGTCGATCACTTTCCTCGACGACCCGTTGTCGGCCTCTCTGCGTGCAGGCGCGGCCCATGCTCAAGACGTCGACCTGCTCAAACCCGTCGACCTCAACGGGATCTACGACCTCAGCCTGCTAAATGAGGTGCTATCGGCCAACGGGACGACGGAGGTCGCGGCATGACCATGGAACTGACCCGGCTCCGCCGTGCCGACCCGATCACGACGGGCGGCACGGTCGCGTTGCACGAGGTGAGCAAGGTGTTCGGGCGCGGACCCGACGCCGTACACGCACTCGACAAGGTATCGTTGCGCGTGGCACCGGGCGAGTTCGTCTGCCTCGTCGGAGCCTCGGGATGCGGGAAGAGCACGCTCCTCTCCCTCGCGGCCGGACTCGATACACCCTCGGGCGGCACGATCAACCTGGGCGGCGCCAACCCGGCCCTGATGTTCCAGGATCCGGCGCTGTTCCCATGGCTGACGGTCTCTGGCAACGTCGGGCTTCCGCTGCGCCTCAGGGGACTGTCGCGAGTGGAGCGTCAGGCGCGGATCGTCGAGTTGCTGCGCGTGGTGCACTTGGAGGACTTCGCGAAACGGCAGCCGCATGAGCTCTCCGGCGGCATGCGCCAGCGGGTCGCGTTGGCGCGCACGCTGGGCCTCGACTCGCCCGTACTGCTCATGGACGAGCCGTTCGGCGCGCTCGACGCGATGACCCGCGACATCCTCCACGACGAGCTGGAGCGGATCTGGATCGAGCGAGCGCTGACCGTCATCTTCGTCACGCACAACGTCCGCGAGGCGGCGCGCCTCGGCGATCGGATCGTGCTGCTTTCCAGCCGACCCGGCCGAGTTGTGTGGGAACGGCCGGTCGACATCGACCGCCCGCGCCGCATCGACTCCGCCGAGGTTGCCGGCATCGCCGCCGAGGTGACGGATCGGCTCCGCAAGGAGGTGAGCCGCCATGGCCGTTGAAACCACGACCACCTCGACCACTTCGACCTCGACCTCGACGATCGCCGGGCTCGACGCGCTGGAACTCTCGGGCCGCCGCACGAAGCAGGGACTCGGCGGGCGTACCTGGGCCGGCATCTGGCCGAAGCTCATAGCCGTGGGCCTCGTGGTGGGCGTCTGGCAATTCGCGTACTGGCTGGAGTGGAAGGACCCATGGGTGCTGCCCGCACCCGGCGAGGTCGGTGCACAGCTGTGGCAGTTCGTCGGCCAGGTCGACTTCTGGCGCGGTGTCGGGACCACGCTGCGAAGGGCGCTGCTCGGGTTCGCGCTCGCCGCGCTGATTGGTTTCGTCGTCGGGGTGGCCGTGGCTCGCAACCGGGTGCTCCGGGCGGCGATCGGCTCCACCATCACGGGCCTGCAGACGATGCCGTCGATCGCCTGGTTCCCATTGGCGATCCTGCTCTTCCAGCTCAACGAGAGCGCGATCTACTTCGTGGTCGTGCTTGGCGCCGCCCCTTCGATCGCCAACGGCGTCATCACCGGCGTCGATTATGTGCCGCCGATGCTGCTACGCGCCGGTAGGAACATCGGCGCCACCGGGTTCAAGCTCTACGCCTACGTCATCGCGCCGGCCTCCTTGCCTGCCATCGTGGCCGGTCTCAAGCAGGGCTGGGCGTTCGCCTGGCGCAGCCTCATGGCGGGCGAACTTCTCGTACACATCCCGGATACGGTGGCGCTCGGCTCTCAGATGGACGTGCTTCGCCAACTCCTTGATGCCCGGGGCGTGATCGCAGTCATGATCACAATCTTCGTCATTGGTGTCGTCGCCGATACGGTCTTCGGGCGGGTGGACCGGGCGGTGCGCCGTCGGTGGGGCGTGCTCGAGCCGACCTAGCGTGCCGGCGGTCGAGGCAACCGGCCGCCGGCATTGGACGCCGGACAGGGTGATCGGGGCCTAATCGCGCGGCTCAGCGTCCAATGCCGGCGCCCGATCGTCGACCGGGCACAATGATGCGTCATGGGTGAGGTTGTGATCGTGACTGGCGGAAGCCGCGGCATCGGCGCGGCGACGGCGGTGGCGGCTGCTCAACGAGGGTACGACGTATGCGTAGCCTACGTTCAGCGGGCCGACGCGGCCGAGGCCGTTGTCGCGCGGTGCACGGATGCCGGCGGCCGCGCCCTGGCCATCCAGTGCGATGCGTCCCACGAGGAGAATGTGGTCCGCCTCTTCTCCACTGTGGACGCCAAGCTAGGGACGGTCGACGCGCTGGTGAACAACGCCGGCATCGTCGCCCGTCAGGCGCGGGTGGAGGATCTCGACGCCGTCCGGTTGGAGACCATGCTGCGGGTGAATGTCGTCAGCGCGTTCCTCTGCTCCCGCGAGGCGGTGCGGCGGATGAGCACCAGACGTGGCGGGCACGGCGGCGCGATCGTCAACGTGTCATCGCGCGCGGCCGCGCTGGGCAGCCCGGGGGAGTACGTCGACTACGCCGCCTCGAAGGCGGCCGTGGACACGCTCACGATTGGCCTGGCGGCCGAGGTCGCAGCCGAGGGGATCCGCGTGAACTCGGTCCGCCCCGGGCTCATCGACACCGAGATCCACGCCAGCGGCGGCGAACCGGGACGGGTGGAGCGGCTGAAGGATCGGATTCCGCTCGGCCGCGGCGGGAGGCCCGAGGAGGTGGCGGCCGCCATCCTCTGGTTGCTCTCGCCCGAGGCGTCCTACGTGACCGGAGCGATCCTCGACGTCGGCGGCGGCCGCTGAGCGGGCCCCCAAGATCGCCGTGATCATGACCTCACGGTCGCCCAGGGGCGCCGATCATGACCTCCAAATCATGATCGGCGCTCACTGGCGGTGTTCTGGATCAGGTCCCAGGCCTTGGCTATGTGCTCGCGGGTCGTCTGGGGTGCGCCGATCGCGAGTCGCAGCACGTATCGGCCATTGACCTTCGTGTGGGTGAGGTAGAGCTGGCCGGATGAGTTCAGCCGCCGAAGGAGTTCCTCGTTGGCGGAGTCGTCGCCACGGAGGCGGAAACATACGAGTGAGAACGGGTGCGGCGCCACGACCTCGAACCGCGGATCTGCTCGCACCCACGCGGCGAAATCCTGCGCCATCGCCACGCCCGAGCGGATATGCGCGCGCAGGCCCTCAGCGCCATACCAGCGCAGGACGAACCACAGTTTCAACGCCCGGAACCGTCGGCCCAGCGGCACCTGCCAGTCCCGGTAATCGATGACCGCCCCCGATTCGGTGGCGGCGTTTCGAAGGTACTCCGGCAGCACCGACAGGGCCTGGATCAGTTCGGCCCGGTCGGCGACCCAGAAGGCGTCGCAGTCGAAGCCCGTCAGCAGCCACTTGTGCGGGTCGAAGCAGTACGAGTCGGCGAACTCGACCCCGGCGTGGGACCACCGAAGCTCGGGGCAGACGGCGGAGGCACCAGCGTACGCGGCGTCCACGTGCAGCCAGACGCCAAACTCCCGGCAGATCGCGCCGATCTCCGGGAGCGGGTCCACCGCGGTCGTCGACGTGGTTCCAATCGTCGCCACCACGAGCGCCGGCACCCGGCCGGCCGCGACGTCGTCCTCGAGCGCCATCCGCAGCAGGTCCGGGCGGAGAGCCAGGGTCGAAGTGTCCACATCGATCAGTCGGACGGCATTGTCGCCGACTCCGGCGAGGCGGGCGGCCTTCTCGATGGACGAGTGACCCTGCGTCGACGTGTAAATCGTGTACGGGCGATCGATGCCCTCGGTGCGCCACCGTCTCCCGCTTGCCCGGTACAGCGCCACCAGCGTGGCGACCAACGTAGCCGAGGACGCGGAGTCTTGGATCACCCCTCCACCGGTGGACGACGAACGGAAGTGAACCGGTAGGTCGAGAAGGTCGGCGAGCCAGTCCAGCATCACCGTCTCCATCTCGGTGCACGCCGGGCCGGTGGCCCACAGCATTCCCTGAACGCCCACGGCCGCACAGACGAGATCGGCGAGAACCGACGGCCCCGACGTATTGGCCGGGAAGTAGGCAAAGAAGTTGGGGTGCTGCCAATGCGTCAGTCCGGGCGTCACGACGGCGTCGAGGTCCTTGAGGATCGCATCGAACCCCTCGCCGATGCCCGGCGGCCGTGGCGGCAAGAGGGCTGCCGTCGAGCCGGGCGGAACGTCCGGGGTTACCCGCCGTCCGGGCAGGCCGGACCAGTAATCGGCGACCCAGTTCACGACCTGGTGCCCGTACCGCCGAAACTCGTCGGGCGTCATGTGCGGAGCCTGCTCGACCATGACCGCGACTCTAGCCCGGACAACCGGTGGCGGTGCAGGCACTCGGCCGGCTCAGTTCCCGCCCAGCAGTTCTGAGAACGGCGCGGAGAGGGCGAACGGATCGGTGACGACGAAGGGGTCCCGCGACGCAATCTGCCCAGCGAGCTCATGGGCGGCGCGCTCGATTCGTTTGCGCAAGGCGCCCTGGGCGTTAGCACCGGCCCAGTCTTCGGACGCGGCGAATACGGACGTGGGCACGACGACCCCGTGGAGGTGCGCGAACAACGGCCGCAACGCATGTTCGAGCGCCAGCGAGTGACGCGCAGTGCCGCCGGTCGCCGCGATGAGGATCGGCTTGTCCACAAGCGACTCATCTGGGAGAACATCGAAGAACGCTTTGAACAGGCCGCTATACGACGCGTTGAAAATCGGCGTGACCGTGATCAGTCCGTCGGCGCCGGCCACGGCGTCGATGACGTGCGTGAGCTGCACCGATGGGAAACCGGTCAGCAGATTGTTCATCACGTCGTGCGCCTGGTCGCGCAACTCGACGACGCGGATGTCAAGGGGGACGCCCAGCCGGTTCAGTTCGTCCCGGGTAGCGGTGGCCAGCTGGTTGGCCAGGAGGCTAGTCGTCGACGGTTGGCTCAGGCCGGATGCGACAACAACGAGTGTGCGCTCCTTCATCGATCGGCTCCCGCGGTGAGCGCGCCCGCGTCTCGGGCTGCCTTCAGGGAAGCGTGCGTCGGCGCCGCCGGCACGTGCGGCGGGCGCAGCGCGTCGAATTCCTTGCGCAGCACGGGCACGACCTCCTCTCCGAGCATGTCGAGCTGCTCCAGCACCGTTTTCAGCGGCAGTCCGGCGTGGTCGACCAGAAACAGCTGCCGTTGGTAGTCGCCCGCGTACTCCCGGAAGGACAGCGTGCGGTCGATCACCTGCTGCGGACTTCCCACCGTCAGCGGCGTCTGCGACGTGAACTCCTCGAGGGACGGACCGTGCCCGTACACCGGAGCGTTGTCGAAGTACGGCCGGAACTCCTTCACGGCATCCTGCGAGTTGCGGCGCATGAACACCTGCCCGCCGAGCCCGACGATGGCCTGATCGGCGGCGCCGTGGCCGTAGTACTCGAACCGCTGGCGATAGAGCCCGACCATCCGCTGGGTGTGCTCCTTCGGCCAGAAGATGTGGTTGGCGAAGAAGCCATCGCCGTAGTACGCGGCCTGCTCGGCGATCTCGGGACTGCGGATAGACCCGTGCCACACGAACGGCGGTATGCCGTCGAGCGGCCGCGGTGTCGACGTGAACGACTGCAGCGGCGTGCGGAAGCGACCCTCCCAATCAACCACGTCCTCCCGCCACAACCGGCGCAGCAGTGCGTAGTTCTCGACTGCCAGCGCGATTCCGTTGCGGATATCCTGCCCGAACCACGGGTAGACGGGCCCGGTGTTGCCCCGACCCAGCATCAGGTCTAGCCGCCCGTCGGCCAGGTGCTGCAGCATCGCGTAGTCCTCGGCGATCTTCACCGGGTCGTTGGTCGTGATCAAAGTCGTGGCCGTAGATAGCAGCAGCCGCTCCGTCCGCGCCGCGACGTAGCCAAGCATCGTGGTCGGCGACGACGGCACGAACGGTGGGTTGTGGTGCTCGCCGGTGGCGAAGACGTCGAGTCCGATTTCCTCCGCCTTCAACGCAATCATCACCATCGCTGAGATTCGCTCGTGCTCGGACGGCTCGCGGCCGGTCGTCGGACCTGGCGTGACGTCGCCGACCGTGAAGATTCCAAACTGCATATCAGCCCCTGGATCGAATGAGGTTCGTGCCAGCCCCATCAACATGCTTGACGCGACAACAATTCCCGCGCGGCGTCCGTTGCGCGGGGCGGCACGGCTCGACGGAGCAGGCCAATGACCACATGCCGATGAGGTTAGGGACTGCACTGCTGGAACTTCTCGACGCCCCCGACTCCGCGTTGATCGCGCGACGCTCGCCGAGACCGCGGGTCGCCGTGCGTCCGGTTTCCGGTTCACGCTGATGGATCACTACCTCCAGGCACCGGTCGAGTTCGCCGAGCAGATCGCCGAAAGAATCCTCCCCGAAGCTGGTCGAGGTGGTGTGAGCCGCGGCACCCTCAAGATCGCCGTGATCATGGTCTGGCAGTCATCGGAGCGCGCCGATCATGACCTCCAAATCATGATCGACGATGGGGGTGGGGGGTGGCGGGGGTGGCGGGGATGGCGGGGGTGGCCCGGCGAGTGGGTAGGGTTTGCCGATGTGGCAGACATTCGCATCGGTGTACTCGGCGCGGCCCGCGTCGCTCCCAGTGCCATCATCAGGCCCGCGCGTGTGGTGGACGGCATCAAGGTAACGACTCTCGCCGCGCGCGATCCCGCACGGGCAGCGCGGGCCGCCGCCGGGTGGGGGGTTCCGGTGGTCCACCATGACTACGCGACCCTGATCAGCGATCCGACGGTCGACGCCGTCTACATTCCGCTGCCGAACTCGTTACATGCACAGTGGACGCTGCAGGCCATAGAAGCGGGCAAGCACGTGCTGTGCGAGAAGCCTATGACCAGCAACGCTTCCGAGGCGCAAGCGGTGGCCGACGCCGCCGAACGGTCCGGGCTCGTCGTGATGGAGGCGTTCCACTACCGGTACCACCCGCTCATGACTCGCGTGCTCGACCTCATCGCCGGCGGCGAGATCGGCGCGATTCGCCGGATCGACACAGAGCTCAGCTTCCCGCTGCCGTTCTTCAACGACATCCGATACCGCCTCGACCTCGCCGGCGGTGCGCTGATGGACGCCGGCTGCTACGCCGTGCACTGCCTTCGTCAACTCGGGACGGGTGAGCCCGAGGTGGTGGAGGCACGAGCCAAGCTTCGTTCACCCGGCGTCGATCGGGCAATGAAGGCGACGCTTCGCTTCCCGGACGGCGCGACCGGTCGGGTGGCCTGCTCGATGTGGTCGCGCCGGTTGTTGAGCGTCTCCGCGCGGGTGGTCGGCGACGCGGGCCGCATCAAAGTGTTCAACTTCGTCGCGCCGCACCGCTACCACCGGCTCACCGTCGCCTCCGGCGGGAGACGCTGGCACGAGCGGGTCGCCGGCGAGCCGACCTACACGAGCCAGCTTCGCGCGTTCGTGGACGCGGTCACCGACGGCGGCCCGGTGCTGACCCCGGCCTCCGATTCGGTACGGACCATGCGGGTGATCGACGACATCTACCGCGCAGCGGGCCTGCGGCCGCGTGGGGAGGCCGACGACTAGCCACTGCGGCGCAGCGGGACGTGCTCGCCGATGATCGCGAAACCGGCCGACCGGTAGAGCGCGACCGCGGCGGCATTGCTGCCCGGCGTCGTCACGTGCGACCAGCATTGGACGCCCAGCCGTGGAAAACGGGCTGGATTCGCGCGGCTCAGCGTCCACCAAATGGCGCATGCGGCCGAGACCCTGTGATCTCGCCGCTCGAATCGCGCCCGGCCGCGAATGTCGGATAGGCTCTGGGCTGGCTTTCCCACGCGGTGCCTCCCCCGGCACCGGGAGCCGCCGCCTAATCGCCCGCGGGCGAACCGGGGACCCACCCGTGCATTGGGGTGATCCGCCCAGAGCGGATGGGGTTCTTCCGCCCCTACCTCAATGCATTGTCGACAGAGTCGACGCGACAGCTAACCCGGTCGGCGGCCGACCGGAAGGAACAGATGTCTTGCGCTCCGACGCAGCCATCCGCCGCTACGTCGTGCTGACGTTGACGATTCTCGTAGGTCTGGTGGGCATCACCGTCGTCGCCACACCGGCCTCCGCCGATCCGGGAAGCACCGACGAAGGCGGGTCAGCCTCGCTCAGGGAACAGCTGGACGCCGCGTCAAAGGGCTACATCGACGCCAAGACCAAGCTGGACGCCTCCAAGATCCGCCAGACGCAGCTCACCGGCCAGCTCACCACCGTCGAGACCGAGCTCACTGCCCAGACCGCCGCCGTTGACGAGATCGCCGCGGCCGCGTACATCTCTGGCGGCCTTGGGCCTCTGGCTGGGGTCCTCAGCAGCGGGTCGCCGGAGATCTTCATTGACCGGGTGGCACTGCTCAACGTGGTCGCCGCCAACGAGGACGCCCAGGTGCAGGGGTTGCGGCTGACGCGGGAGCGGGTCTCGGCGGCCAAGACGGCGATCGATGCCGAGGTCAAGCAGCAGCAGGAGCAGCTCAAGGTCATGGCTCAGCGCAAACAACAGGCCGAGAAGGCACTGCGCGCCGCCGGCGGCGGGCTGGAGACGAGCGGGTTCGCCAGCTCCACGTCGGCACTGGCGGTGCCGGCACCGCGCAACGCGGACGGATCGTGGCCGACGGAGTCCTGCAGCGTCAACGACCCGACCACCAGCGGCTGTATCACCCCACGCATGTTGCACGCGCTGAACCAGGCCAAGGCCGCCGGTTTCACCCGATATGTCTCGTGCTACCGCAGCGGTGGATCAGGCGAGCATCCGAAGGGGCGTGCCTGCGACTTCGCGGCAGCGCAGGGCGGCTTCGGGGGTACGGCCACGGGCGGCGACCGGACCTACGGCAATAACCTGGCGACGTACTTCGTACGCAATGCCAGCCGGCTGGCTGTTCTCTACGTGATCTGGTACCGCCAGATCTGGCTACCCGGATCGGGATGGCGCTCCTACAGCGGCGGCGGAACTCCGTCGTCGGACCACACCAACCACGTCCACCTGTCCGTGTACTGACGCAGCCCTCGACTGGCGCGGCCCTCGACTGGCGCGGCCCTCGACTGGTGCGGCCCTCGACTGGCGTGGCCCACCGCTGACGCGGCTCGTTCGCCGACGGGCGATGCGTCAGTCCTGCAGCCACCCTCGCCGGCGCGCGGCCGCGACCAGGCGCTGGCGAATCTCGACAATCTGGGCGGCCGTGACCGCCGGGGAGACCGCGATGAGCACGTCGGTGATCTCCTGGGTGTACTCGGCCGTCGGGATCACGTCGGACAGGTCGTCATCGAATCCGTCCTCCTCATCCCACTCTCCCCGCGGGGCCGCGTTCGTGGGCGGAGGATCGAGCACCTTGACGTCGTAAGCCTTGAGGCCGCGTTGGCCCTCCATGACCTCGAACTGGACCCGCATCCCGGCCCGAGCCGTGTGCGCGTGCGTCTTGAGCTCCTCCATGTGCAGGAAGACGTCGTCGCCGCCGCCGTCCGGAGCGATGAAGCCGTACCCCCGGGTCTTGTTGAACTGCACGATCCGACCAGTTACCGCCACAATTACCAACTCCAACCACCACCGAAAGAAACCCTGTCGCACCACAATACGGCCATCGTGCCGTCTGTCGCTGCACCGGGTGAACCGTCGACATCGGACGGTCCCAATCCGCTGTGATCTTGGGATGCCCGACGCACTTCGCCGGCCCAGACCCGTACGGTGAGTTGTGCCTCTCCGAGCCCCACGTAACCGTCTGAACATCCATTCAACGCGCGGCGTTCACCTGCTTGACATGGCCGCGACCGTACCGAAGCCTCAACACGGGACCGGGAGCGCCCAGACGCCGCAGGGGACGGCGGGCTCTCCCGACAGGGGGTGGCAATGACGGCGGTGCAGCTACGCATCATTGGCCGCCGCCTGCCCGGATCGACCTGGTCCGGCCGGAGCGGGATTCACGTCGGAGTCCAGCGTGGCGCGGACGTGATCGGCTTGGTCATCGGGGACGCCGCCGACGCGGTCTTCGACATCGACCTCGAGGTCGAGGACGGCGACGGCGGACTCGACTTCCGCGGGCCGTACGTGCACGGCCGCCGCGGCGAACGTTTTGTCTACCTCAGCTGGGGCGAGGTGGACGAGGACGGGATCTTCTCGATGTTCCGCCGGCTCAGACTGCACCTCGCCCCACTCGTTGAACACATCCCGGCTGAGCGCGTGCTCGCGGCCAGGAGGATTTCGGCCGTACTCGAGCTCACCGACACCCGGGGCCGACCACTGGCCGCATCAGTTCGCCCACCGTGGGTGACGTGGCGGTTGGGCTTCGGCAGCCGCTCAGCCTGATGGGCGTAGTCGCGCGAGGGCGTCGGGATCCCTGACGAGATACTCCGCGAGTCCGATCGGCGGATGTCCGGTCAGCGCGCCGACGTGATCGCTGACGACGTCCAGCTCACCGGCTGCGATGGCGGTGTACGTGCTCACCCACGCCTCGACCTGCCAATCCGGTGCGCCATAGTGCGCCCGTGACGCGTACGCCTCGGCCAGTGTCTCCGGCACGTATGTGATCGCTCGCGCGCACGCCTGCGCCATCACGCTGGCCACGTCCTGCAGGGTCAACGCCTCCGGCCCGGTCAGGTCGTAGCTGCGCCCGGCGTGCTCCCGTCCGGCGACGAGCACCTGCGCCGCGGCGTCCGCGATGTCATCGCGAGCCACGGCGGCAACGCGCCCGTCGCCGGCCGGGCCACGCAGCGCGCCGTCGGAGCCGACCCAATAGGGGAACGCGTCGAGGTAAAGGCTGTCCCGGAGGAACGTGTACCGCACACCGCTGGCCCTGATCCGCTCCTCGGTCTGCCAGTGGTGCCGGGCGAGGGTGAACGTCGCGTCCTCGGCCGCCCCGAGAAACGACACATAGACGATGTGGCGCACGCCAGCCGCGACCGCGGCATCGACCGCGGACCGGTGGTGCGCCATCCGGTCGGCGGCCTCCGAGGCCGAGACGAGCAGCAGTGTCGCTACGCCGGTCAGCGCCGAGCGCATGGCGCCCCCGTCGGCGTACGACGCCTCAGCCACGGCTGCGTTCGCCAGCGCCGGGGCTCGCGCAGGGTCGCGTACGATCAGCCGCTGGGCAAGGTCGCGCTCGGCGAGCCGTCGGGCGACGCGGCCGCCGATGCCGCCGGTTGCGCCTGTCACGCCAATGAGGTCGCTCGATGTCACGCGTTCCAGGATGTCACGCGATCGAGGATGTCACGCGATCCAGGACGTCACGCGATCCAGGACGTCACGCGACCGGAACCGGTATGCGCGACACTGACCGGGTGAGTGACTACCCGTACTGTCAGGTGATCACGACGGTCGCGTCGCGGGAGGCGGCCGAGAGTCTGGGACGGAGCGCCGTCGAGGCCCGCCTCGCCGCGTGTGCGCAGGTCGTGGGCCCGATCGCCAGCACGTACTGGTGGCGGGGTTCGGTCGAATCCGCCGAGGAGTGGCAGATCATATTCAAGACCACGGACGTGCGGTACGACGAGCTGGAGGCTCACGTGCGCAGCCGCCACGAGTACGAAGTGCCGGAGATCCTCCGTATCCCGGTGGTGGCCGGCAACCCGGCCTACCTGTCCTGGTTGACGGCCGAGACGACCTCGTAGGCGGCGGCGGCCACGACCAGGTCCTGCCAGGCCTCGCCCACGCTCTTAAAGACCCGCGGTCGGGCCGGGTCGACGGCCACCCGCCCGGCGACGAGGTCTTCCAGGTCGCCCGCGATCAGGTCGGCCAGCTCGCGGCCGGGTCCGGCTGCCTGCACGAGATCGCCCGCGGTAGCAGCACTGGCGCGGCTCTCCACGACGACCGTCGCGCGGCGCACCAGCTCCGCGTCCAACTCGCGGGCGTCGGGCTCGTGTGAGCCGACGGCCACCACGGTCGCGTCGGAGCGCAGCCGCGCCGATTCGAAGAGCGGCGTCCGCGCCGTTGTGCAGCACGCGACGATGTCCGCCTCGGCGACGGACTCCGGCGAACCGGCCGCGGCGTCCAGCCCGAGGCGGTCCGCGCGGCCGATGATCTCGCCGGCCCGATCGGGGGTACGGGTGACGACGCGCACGGTTTGGATCGGACGCACCGTGGCGACGGCTTCGACGTGTGCGCGCGCCTGCGGGCCCGCGCCGAATACAACCAGCCGACTCGCGCCGGCCGGGGCCAGCCGGTCGACAGCGAGTGCCGAGACGGCCGCGGTGCGCACGGCGGTGAGTTCGGCGGCGTCGAACTGCGCCACGGGGACCAGCGTCGCTGAGTCGAAGAGCACGTAGACGCCGCTGATCCTGGGCAGCCCGCGGGCCGGGTTGCCGGGGGCAACTGTGACGACCTTGACCCCCACGTACGTATCGATCTCGGCCGGCATCAACAACAGCTGGCCGGCGCTGGTGTCGACGATCTGCCGCGGTGGCGTGCCGGCCAACGTCCCGGGCCGCGAAACGGCGTCCGCGAGTGCCTCGACGGCTGAGGGGTACGGCAGCGCCGTTCGGAGCGCGGCATCATCAATCCACTGTAGACTCATCGGAGCTGGAAGCCGTTCCCGAGCGCGTCATCTGGATCGACGGTGAACGTATGCTCCCCGGTCCGGTACGCGTTGCCAGTCACCTCGGTGATCACGCCGGCCCGGCCGCCCGCGGTCGCGGCCGCGGATTCGTGCGCCTCGGATTCGTGCGCCTCGGATTCGTACACTGCGGATTCGTACGCCAACGATTCGTGCGCCTCGGATTCGTGCGCCAAGGACACGTACGCCACGACGCGCCCGAGGAAGGTCGTGCCGATGATGCTGTCGTGGCGTAGCACTGCGCCGCCGGGCAGGGCGCCGTCGGCATGCAGCAGGGCGAGGCGCGCGCTCGTGCCCGAGCCACACGGCGACCGGTCGACTTCACCGTCGGCGAAGATGGTGCAGTTGCGCTGGTGCGGCCCGGCTGCGGTTTCGCCGAGGTCGTCGTACCAGATCGTGCCGTACACCCCGGACAGGCGTGGCTCGGTCGGGTGTCGGGCCATGTCGGTGGAATTGAGCGAGTCGCGGATCTCGCGGCCGAACGCGATCAGGTCGGTCAGGTGCGCCGGCGTGACTGCGAGGTCGAGGTCGGCCGCCCGGGCCGAGGCGTAGATCGCCCCGCCGTAGGCGAGATCGACCCGAATCTCGCGCCGGCTCGTCGAGACCGGGACGTCACGGGCCAGGGGATAGGCGGGGACGTTGCGGAACGAAACCGCGCGGGTACGCCCACCGGCCCGATCGACCCTCGCCGTGACCCGCCCACTGGGCACGTCGATCACGACCTCCACCCCGCCGTCGTCGGGCGCGACGACCAAGCCGGCGTCGACCGCGTACGCGCCCAAGGCGATCGTCCCGTGGCCGCACGCGGTCGAGAAGCCGTCCTGGTGCCAGAAGATGGGGCCAAGCACCGCGCCGGCGTCATCCGGCGGCACGAGGAAGCAGCCGTACATGTCGGCATGCCCCCGCGGTTCGTTGCAGAGCAGCGCACGCACCCGATCGGCCGGCCCCGCGGTTGCGGCCTCGCGGCGCTCAAGCACCGTGGCGCCCGGGATGTCCGGGGCACCGCCGGTGACGATCCGGAACGGCTCGCCAGCCGTGTGGTAGTCAACCGTGGTGATCACTGCGGCGTCCTCAAACCGGCTCCCTCCGGGCGACGTCGAATCAGCATAGGTCGCCCGCTAGGCTCCTGCCCGTGTACGCCGGACTCGCGGTCAGCATCATGATCGCATCGCTGCTGGTTGCCGCGTGGTGCTTCGTGGCGGTGGTCCGCGACACCTGGATCGACCTGACCCATCTCGTCGGGCTCGTCGCGGTCGAGGTCGCCCTGCTCACTCAGGCGGTTCTGGCTGTGGTCCGCATCGACGGCGGCGACCGACCCGAGGAGTTCGCTACGTTTGTTGGGTATCTCGTAACGTCCGTCGTCGTGCTGCCGCTGGCGGCCGTCTTGTCGTTCATGGAGCGCACCCGATGGGGGTCGGTGATCGCCGGGGCCGGGGCCGCGGTGGTGGCGGTGTTGACGCTCCGCCTGCAGCAGGTCTGGAATCTGACTTGAGTCGGCGTTCGTCACGTCGGGGGGCCGTGTGAGCCAGGCCCAGGCCATCAACACGGGACCCGGTCGCGTCCTCGTCGGGCTCTATGCGCTATTCGCGCTCGCCGCGGGAGCGCGTGCCGGCGTCCAGATCGCCACCCGGTTCAGCGAGGCCCCGCTCGCCTACCTCCTCTCCGCGGCCGCCGCTGCGATCTACGTGCTGGCCACGGTCGGCTTCGTCCGCGGCGGTCCTGGCGGCCGTCGGATGGCCATGGTCTGCTGCAGCATCGAGTTGGTCGGAGTCCTCGCGGTCGGGACGATCTCCGTGTTCGCGCCCGGCGCATTTCCGGACGAGACCGTGTGGTCGGGATTTGGTCGCGGCTACGGCTTCGTACCGCTCGTTCTGCCCGTACTAGGTCTGCTCTGGCTTCGCCGCACGCCAGCAGGCTGAGTTCGTCCACTAGCTGTCAGGAAGCGCTGTCTGTCAGGAAGCGCTGTGCCGTCAGGAAGCGCTGTGCCGTCAGGAATCAGGTGGGCTCGAGGGTCCGGTACATCGTGGTCGGCGCGGTGGCGGCGGCCGCGGCCCGGGCACGTTCGCGCAGGGCCTGGCCGGTGGCGATGCGGGCGGAGAGGTCCGGCGTGGGGCGCAGACCGGGAAGTATGACCGTCCAGACCTCGGCGAGTCGCTTGCTCATGTCGCCGGCCTCTGTCGACAGGTACTGCGTGCCGATGAGGCACGTCACGATGACGCGGGCGGCCACGTCCGCCGGCGTAGATAGACCCATGAGCTCCCACTCGCCGGCGGGCGAGAGCAGCCGTTCGATCTCCTCAACCCAGCCGTGGAACGGCGGGTCGATCGGCGTCTTGATCGTGTCGCGTTCGAGCGAGAGGCGGACGCCGGCACGCACGATGATGTCGCTGGAGTACCGGTCGGCGACCTCGAACGACAGCGCGATGACCGTGTCCAGTGCCGGCGCCCGCAGTGCCTCGAACGCGGCGATCATCGGAGGCCACTGGGCTGAGGTGTGCTCGACAATCGCGACGGCCAGGGCCTCCTTGTTTGGAAAGTACGAGTAGAAAGCGTTCTTGGTCAGTCCCGCCTTCTCCACCAGGTCGCTGACGCTGGCGCCGAGGTAACCCCGCTCCGCGAACAGAACGGCCGACGTCTGGAGCACCCGCTGGTACGTCTCGTCGACCCGCTGATGCCGTGCCACGCCGACCTCCAAGTGCTGAAATCGTCCCGCCGGAGAAGGTAGCACCGTGCGGCGCACTTCGCCCGTCGCGATTGGCCTCGCCCATGTCTGCCGCACGGGGTCTGGTTGTGTCAGGCTGTTGGCATGGGCACCGAGGTCGAGCCCCGCGTGTTTAGCCGGGCGGACCGCGCCGCGTACCGGCAGAAGGTTCGCACCTCGCTCGATGTATTCGCCCAGATGCTCCGCGAGGCCCGGTTCGACATCGACCGACCGATGACGGGCCTGGAGATCGAGCTCAACCTGGTCGACGAGACCGCCGAGCCGGCAATGCGAAACGCAGAGGTGCTCGCCGCGATTGCCGATCCATCGTTCCAGACCGAACTCGGCCAATTCAACATCGAGATCAACGTGGCGCCGCGGCGACTGGCCGGCGGCGGGTTCACCGGGTTCGAGGAGCAGGTACGGGCGAGCCTCAACGCGGCCGATGCCAAGGCGCGCGAGGTCGACGCGCGTCTGGTCATGATCGGGATTCTGCCCACGCTGCGCCGCGAGCACCTGACGCTGGAATCGCTTTCGGCCAACCCACGCTACGCGCTCCTCAACGAGCAGATCTTCGCGGCGCGTGGCGAGGATCTGACCATCGCCATCGACGGGGTTGAACGCCTCGCGACCACCGCCGACACGGTCGCTCCGGAGGCCGCCTGTACGAGTACCCAGTTTCACCTCCAGGTGAGTCCCGAACAGTTCGCCGCGTACTGGAACGCCGCCCAGGCGATCGCCGGCGTACAGGTCGCCCTGGCCGCCAACGCACCATTCCTGCTCGGCAAGGAACTGTGGGCCGAGACGCGCATCCCACTCTTCGAGCAGGCGACCGACACCCGTTCAGAGGAGATCAAGGCACAGGGCGTCCGCCCGCGGGTGTGGTTCGGCGAGCAGTGGATCACTTCGGTCTTCGACCTCTTCGAAGAGAATGTGCGGTTCTTCCCGGCGCTCCTCCCGATCTGCGAGGACGAGGATCCAGTCGAGACTCTCGCCCGCGGCGATACCCCGCAGCTGGCCGAGCTTCGCCTGCACAACGGCACGATCTACCGGTGGAACAGGCCGGTATATGACGTCGTCAATGGCCGTCCTCATCTTCGCGTCGAGAACCGGGTGCTCCCCGCGGGCCCGACGGTTGTTGACATTGTCGCGAACAGCGCGTTCTACTTTGGACTCGTCCGAAGTCTGGCGGACGCCGAGCGTCCGATCTGGTCGCAGATGTCATTCAGCGCGGCCGAGGAGAACTTCCACAAGGCCGCGACCGATGGCGTCAACGCGCAGCAGTTCTGGCCCGGCCTGGGCTACCTTCCCGCGACGGAACTTGTACTGCGTCGGCTGCTCCCGATGGCGTACGAGGGACTTGATGCCTGGGGCGTCGCACCCGACGAGCGGGATCGGCTGCTCGGGATCATCGAGCAGCGGTGCCTGACCGTCCGAAATGGAGCCTCGTGGCAGATCGACACCGTGCGAAGCCTGGAGCGGCACAGCGAACTCAGCCGGACCGACGCGCTGCGGACGATGCTGTCGGAGTACATCGATCACATGCACACAAATACGCCGGTGCACGAGTGGCCGGCGCCGTCCTGAACCGCGTGTTGTCACTACGCGCCATGGGTAGGCGCCGCCAGGCGTCGGCGGCGTTGGTGAGTTGCGGCGCCAACGGTGGCGCTGCTAGAGGTGGTGCGGCTAGGGGCGGCGGCCTGGACCAGGTTGTGTGCGATCGCGACGTACGCGGCGATGGCCATGGAGTCGGCCAGTGTCAAGGGTGCAACGGCCAACGCGGTTGCCCTTCAGTTGCTGGGCAGGCGATGGGCGACTTTTGGATAGCTCGCCGCGCGATGTTATGGCGAGGGACCTGGGACGGCGTCGTGACCGTATGTGGGGTCGCCGCGTCTGTTGTTGGGTCCGGTGAAGGGTTGCGACGGTCCAAGTTCGTAGGGTTGGCCGTTGGGGCGGTAGACGCGGACTTCGCCGGTGGTGGGGTGGAGTTCGATCCGCCAGTGTCCTTCGTGGACTCTGGAATGATGCCAACGACACAGAATCAGGAGTTCATCGACGTCGGTGTGGCCGCCGAGGTACCACGGTATGAGGTGGTGGGCGTCGGTCCAGGCGGCCGGGGCGTCGCAGCCGGGCCAGCGGCAGCCGCGGTCGCGGGCGTGCAGGGCC
>JAXIPB010000113.1:0-5002 GCA_045403155.1 Micromonosporaceae bacterium | reverse complement strand
AATGCACCCCTTCCCGGAGGTGCGCTTTGCCGCCAGAACCTGAGGCAGGAGCCCAGTGCGGTAGTGCCGCACGCTGGGATCTGTGCGGGGGGCCGCCCGCAAGGGCGGTCCCTACCGCGACCCTCCAGGTCATGATCGACGCGAACTTGGAAGCGATCGTGACGTCGTTAGCGGGCGAATTGGAACCAGTTGAGGTTGACGAAGTCCCCTCCGGAGCCGGTGAACGTGATGTAGAGCGTGTGGACGCCGGTCGCCGTGCCGGAGAGCGTTGTGGTGACGCTGCCCCAGCTCTGCCAGCCGCCGGTGTTGCTCACCGGCACGCTGGCGATGATCGGTCCGGTGGTGGAGTCGAGCCGGTACTGGATCGTTCCCGTGGCGGTCGAGCCGGAGGCCCGTCTCGTCGTAACGCTCAGCGCCGTGGGCGAGCCGAAGTCCACATTGGCGTAGGAGAGCCAATCCCCCGGTGCGATCCAGCCGACATTCTGCCCGCCGCCGGTATCCGAGGTGTTCTCCAACTGGGTGCCCGACTGCGAGCTGAAGCTTTCCGCCTGATTCACGGCGTACGGGTTGCGGGTCGTGCCGGAGCGGGTGAACTGCAACCAGTTCAGGTTGACGAAGTCCCCGCCGGAGCCCGTGAACGTGACGTAGACGTTGTGGACACCGGTCGCCGTGCCGGAGAGCGTTGTGGTGACGCTGCCCCAGCTCTGCCAGCCGCCGGTGTTGCTCACCGGCACGCTGGCGATCATCGGTCCGGTGGTGGAGTCGAGCCGGTACTGGATCGTGCCCGTGGCGGTCGAGCCGGATGCACGTCGGGTGGTCACGGACGTGGCCGTCGGTGTGCCGAAGTCCACGTTCGCGTAGGCCAGCCAGTCGCCCGGTGCGATCCAGCCGACGTTTTGGCCACCCCCGGTGTCCGATGTGGTCTCCACCTGGGTGCCCGACTGGGAGCTGTACGACTCGGCCTGGGTGACGGCGTACGCGTCGCGCGTGGGCGGTGCGCCGTAGGCCAACCCGAACCCGTACGCGAATAGCGGCGTCTGCCCGTCGCCCGTGTTGATCGGCTGTTGGCCCACGCCGTTCATCCACGTCATCGGCAGCTTGCCGGTCGGTTGGGCAACACCGAAGAGGATGTCTGCCACGCCCTGCCCCTCGGTGCCGGGCAGCCAGGCCGCGACCAGCGCGTTCCAGTTAGGCAGCTGTGCGGCGATGTCCATCGGCCTTCCCGACACCAGCACGACGACCACCGGGATGCCGGCGCCCCGCAGCGTGTTGATGGTGTTGATATCAGCCGTGTCCAGGCTCATCGAGCCCGGGCGGTCGCCCGCTCCTTCGGCGTACGGCGTTTCGCCGACCACGGCGATGGCGACGTTGTAAGTGTTGTTGACGCCGACGCCGGTCTGGTTGTACGTGACCACTGTGGACGGCGCGACGGTGTTCCGGATGCCCTGCAGGATCGTGGTGCCCGGCGTGGTGGCGCCGCTGCCGCCCTGCCAGGAGATTGTCCACCCGCCGCTCTGGTGCCCGATATTGTCGGCGTTCTTTCCGGCCACGAAGATTCTGCTGTTGGCCGTGGCGAGCGGCAGGACGTTGCCGGCGTTCTTCAGCACGACCTGCGACTCCCGTACCGCCTGACGGGCGAGCGTCCGGTGGGCGGCATTGCCGACGGTCGGGGTAAAGCTCCGGTCGGTGAGCGGGCGCTCGAAGAGCCCGAGCTCGAACTTCTTCGTCAGGATGCGACGGTTGGCGTCGTCGATGCGCGCCATCGTGACGCGGCCGGCCTGCACCTCCGTACGCAGCAAGGAAATGAACGTCTGCCAGGCGTCCGGCACCATCACCATGTCGATGCCGGCGTTGACCGCCGTCCGGACCTCGGTCGCCGTGAAGCCCGGCGCGCCGTCGATCTGGTCGATGCCGTTCCAGTCCGAGATGACGAAGCCGGAGAAGCCGAGTTCGCCCTTGAGCACCGTCGAGATCAGGTACTGGTGGCCGTGCATCTTCACGCCGTTCCAGGAGCTGTACGAGATCATGATGGAGCCGACGCCGCGCTGCACCGCGGACTGGAACGGCGGCAAGTGGATCGCCCTCAGCTCCGCCTCGGTGAGTTGCGTGTTTCCCTGGTCGGTGCCGCCCGTCGTGCCGCCATCGCCGAGGTAGTGCTTCGCAGTGGCGAGCACGGAGCCGGGCGCGCCGAGGCTGGTGCCCTGCAGGCCGTTGATGATCGTCGTCATCGACGAGGCCAGGTCCGGCGTCTCGCCAAAAGACTCGTAGGTGCGGCCCCACCGATCATTGCGAGCCACGCAGAGACACGGCGAGAAGTCCCAGTCGATGCCGGTGCCGGAGACCTCCTCGGCCGTGGCGCGTCCGATGTTCTGGACGAGCGACGGGTTGCGCGTGGCGCCCAGGCCGACGTTGTGCGGGAAGATCGTCGCCCCGACGACGTTGTTGTGGCCGTGCACCGCGTCGACGCCGTAGATGAGCGGGATGCCCAGCGGCGTGGCCAGCGCCGCGTTCTGGAAGTTGTCGTACATATTGGCCCAACTGGTCGCGTTGTTGGGCGACGGCGCCGAGCCGCCGCCGGAGAGCAGCGAGCCGAGCCGGAACTGCGTGATCTGGGCGTTGGAGACCGCATTGCGCTCGGCCTGGGTCATCTGGCCGAGCTTCTCGTCGAGGCTCATCCGGCTCAGCAGATCGTTGACGCGCGTCGAGACGGGCAGGCTGGGGTCGTGGTACGGCAGGTGATTCGCCTTCGCCGGGGACGGCGCGATGAGGCTGACGGCTGTCACGGCGGCGAGCACGGCCACCACGGCGACGATTCTGGTACGGCTTCGCGAGAATCCTGACAGAACGCTGCGCATGAGAAGTCCTTCCACCCGGCGGGACGGCATTCGAATGGCTGGATGCGTACTGTAAACAGAGTTAACTCTCAGTGTTCATAGATGTCCAGACCGTACGGGGCGGCGTGGGGGTTGCTTTTTCCGTACGGTCGTGCTTTTCTTGTTCCATGGGCAAGGGTGATGAGACGCGGCTCGCGGTGCTCGACCAGGCGGTCGGGCTGGCGCGCCGGGTGGGGCTGAGCGGGCTCACCATCGGGTCTCTCGCCGAACAGACCCAGCTCTCGAAGAGCGGGCTGTTCGCCCATTTCCGCTCGAAGGAGGCCCTGCAGCTGTCCGTGCTCGAGCACGCTCGTACGGCCTTCGAGACCTCCGTTGTTCGTCCGGCGGTACGTGCGCCACGGGGTGAGGCACGGGTGCGGGCGCTGTTTGATCTCTGGCTGCACTGGGACTCGCTGCCGGGCGGTTGCCCGTTCGTTGCCGCCTCGACCGAATTCGATGACCAGCCTGGGGTCGTGCGCGATCGGCTCGTCCGCGACCAGCGCGACCTGTTCGACATGATCGTCACGGTGTTCCGGACGGGAATCACCGAGGGGGAGTTCCGGCCGGATGCCGACCCGGAACAGTTCGCCCAGGATTTCTACGGCGTGATTCTCGCCTGCCACCACACTATCCGCCTGCTCGGCGATGAGCGAGCGGAGAGCCGGGCCCAACGGGCGTTCGAGGCGTTGCTCGCCGACGCCCGCGTCGCCACCACATAGACCGCTTCCACGGAAGGTTTGTCATGACCCAGGTTGATGTACGTCCACAGAAAAGCACGATCGTTCGTATGTTTTCTGCCCCGTGGCCGGTGCGTGCGTCGTTCCGGGCTCTGGACCGCGCTGCTCCCGGCGTCGGCGCGCGCTGGGCCGAGCGGATCTGGTTCACGCTGCCTTCGCCTCGGCCGACGACCACTAGTCGTGGAGATGATGCTGCTCCGGGTCGCCGGTTCACTGTGGACGTCGACGGCCACGAGGTGGTCGGCGAGGTCTGGGGTTCCGGTCCCGCGGTGTATCTCATGCACGGTTGGGCGGGGAGCGGTTCGCAACTCACGCCGTTCGTCGCACCGCTGGTGGCCCGTGGCTACAAGGTGGTCGCGTTCGACGCCCCGAGCCACGGATCCTCTGAACCGGGTGCGTTTGGGCCGCGCTCGTCGTCGATCCCAGAGTTCGCCGCTGCGTTGACGCGCGTAGTCGCTACTCATGGGCCGGCGCACGCGATTGTGGCTCACTCGATGGGCTCAACCGCCGCGGCCGTCGCGTTGTGCGACGGGATGCGGGCCGCTCGGCTGGTCATGCTCGCGCCGATGGCGAGCCCGATGTCGTACTCCCGCCAGTTCGCTCAGGTGCTCGGCTTCGGTGAGCGCACATTCCGCCGCCTGGTGACCCGGGTCGAGCGGCGGGTCGGCGCGCCCATGCGCCACTTCGACGTGCCCGAACTCGGCCGGGCAGTGGCGATGCCGCCGACGCTCATCATTCACGACCGCGACGATGTTTCGACGTCGGTGACGGATGGCGCGGCGATCGCAGCCGCGTGGCCTGGGGCACGTCTGCACGTGACGTCAGGACTCGGGCACCGACGGGTGCTTCGCGATCCGGACGTTGTCGCTGAGGTCGTCGACTTCGTGGCGGTCTGACTCACAATCTGTTTACAGTGGAGGATCTGATGACTAGCACGCTGAATGACCACGAGTCCTTTGTAGATCCGGATGAATGGTCGAGTTTCGACACGTCAGTGGATACACTGCTCGATCGGGCAGCCGGCTGGCGGTTTGGGTCCTCGGGTGAGCGCGGTCCCGTTCGGATGGTCGGCGAGGATGGTCGCGCTATCGCGGTCCAGCGGCTGCTCGACGAGCTACGCACCGACTTCGGCTTCGTCGTCTCGGCCCGAGACCAGAAGCGGCTCCGGCAATGGTCGAGGTCGGACGTTGGTGCGTTCACCGACGCGGTCTTCGTTGCCATGGGATTGGATCCAAGCTTGTTCTCGAATCTGCGCGGCCAGGTGCGGGCCAGGGTCGAGCGCTCGCTGCCCACCATCACCGCCGCCCCCCCCCCCCCCCCCCCCCAACCCCCCTGAAGAGTTTTGGGGGCATTTAACCCCCCCAAGCCACCCCCGGGCGAAAGATGGGGGGG
>JAXIPB010000251.1:0-15512 GCA_045403155.1 Micromonosporaceae bacterium | reverse complement strand
AATGCACCCCTTCCCGGAGGTGCGCTTTGCCGCCAGAACCTGAGGCAGGAGCCCAGTGCGGTAGTGCCGCACGCTGGGATCTGTGCGGGGGGCCGCCCGCAAGGGCGGTCCCTACCGCGACCCTCCAGGTCATGATCGACGGGCAAGGGGCTGTAGCGTTCGCTCGTTCATGCGGAGGGAGATCCATGGCGCAGCCGGCGCGGCCAGCTCTCACGCGGTGGGCGCCGTTGGGTTTCGGGTTGGCGTTCGCCGCGTTCATTCTGCTGCGGGCCGGAACCTCGCCGATCGACCTGCTCCGCTACACGGCGTACGCCTGCCTGGCGGTACTGCTGCCCGGGACACTTGTCTACCGCGCCCTGCGGCGCCGGCCGCACACCTTGGTCGAGGACCTCGCCATGGGCGCTGCCGTCGGTCTCGCGCTCGAGATCGCCGCTTGGGCCGTATTCTCGCTGCTTGACCTGCGCGGGTTGATATGGGCGTGGCCGGCCCTGGTCGTGGTTCCGTTCGCGGCGCTGCCACGACTGAGACGGCACTGGCTGGTGCGGGGCTACACCGAGGTGCCGGTCGGGTGGTCGTGGGCGGTCGCCGGTGTCGTGTGCTTCTTCACCGCGTACCTCGCCGCGGTCTTCCTCGATCGCAACCCGATCCTGCCCACGTCGGAGGGCACCCGGCAGTACCTCGACCTGGCCTACCAGCTATCGCTCGCCGGTGAGGCCAAGCACCATGTCCCGCTCGACCTGCCGCAGGTCGCTGGCGAGCCGCTCTACTATCACTGGTTCGGCTACGGGCACATGGCGATGTCGAGCCTCGTCGGTCACATTGACCTGCCCGTGGTGGCCCTGCGGTTGGCCATCCCCGCACTGTGTGCCCTCGCGATCGTCCTCACCGCCGTCGTGGGTTGGCGGGTCAGCGGGCGGCCGTACGTCGGGGCCATTGCCGCGGCCCTGTTCTTCGCGGTCGGCGAGTTCAACTTCACCCATCCGGTCACGCTGCCGTTCGGCACGCAGGTCACGTTCGTGATCTGGCACGGCATGTCGATGATCTACAGCTGGGTCCTGCTGATCGCCGTGATCGGGCCGCTCGCCGACATCATCGGCCGCCGCGACGACCGAGTTCCGCGAATGGGCCGCGGCGCATTCGCCGTTGCCGCTCTGCTGCTGTTCGCCTCCAGCGGGGCCAAGGCCAGTTCGCTGCCGGTTGTCGCGGTCGCGCTCGCGGCGACCGCCGTGGTGCTCGTCATCGTGAACCGGCGCATCCCGTGGGGCGTCGTGATCACCGGGTTGATCACCGGCGCCGCCCAGCTCTTCGCCACCGCCGTGCTCTACCGGTTCCAGACATACGGGTTGCAGGTTGGCCCGTTGCAGGGGCTCCGTCCATTCTGGATGGTCCCTTCGGGCAGCCCAGACTCTGTCGTGGTCGTCGCGGTGTGGGTCGCGTTCGGGCTGAACATGCTGCTACGCACGGCCGGGATCATCCCGCTGGTCTGGCTTCGGCGGGGTCGGCTGGAGCCGGTGCAGTGGTTCCTGCTCGGCGGCGCCGTCGGCGGGCCAGCCATATACCTGATCCTCAGCCAGCCGGGGAGCGGCAACCAGTATTTCGTCCGGTCCGGGTTCACGTTCGGCGTTCTGCTCTCAGCGTGGGGCTACGCGATGGTGTTCGAGCGAGCGGGCCTGTCGCACCGGGCGAAGGTCGCCCTCGGCGTCGGGACAGCCGGGTTCGCTCTCGTTCTTGTGTGGGCGCAGGTGGTGTACGCCGGACTGCCGCCAACTGGCGAGTCCTACAGCCCGCTCCTGCCGATCCTCACCTGGGCCCTCCTCCTGACCGCCGTGGCAATCGTCGCCGGTCTTGTCTGGTTGGTGGCCAGGCGAAGGTGGGACTCGTTGCGCGGACGCGGCGCTGTCGTCCTGCTGACCGGCGTGCTCGTCGCCGGCGCGCCGGGGTTGGTGATGGACGGCTACAAGTCGGTGCAGTCGCCAAACGGGGGCGCGTACGCCACCGTGCCGATGCCGAAGTCGCGAGTGGACGCCGCGCGATGGGTACGGGACAACAGCTCCCCGTCCGATGTCATCGCCACCAACGCGCACTGCATCGGATATTGGGGAGATCTGTGCGACTCGCGGTCGTTCTGGCTCTCCGCGTACGCCGAACGCAGCGTACTCGTGGAGGGCTGGGGGTTCGCTCCAAGGTTGGCCGTGACCGGGCCGGTTGCGTTCTGGGATCCGGAGCGGCTGACGCTCAACGACCGGGCGTTCACGGCGCCGACGGCCGACGGCGTGCGAGAATTGCGGGACCGCTACGGCGTGCGTTTCCTGGTCGTCGACCGCACGGTTGAGACGGAGTCCCCGCTACTCGCGACGCTCGCGGATCGCCGGTACGACAACGGCCGCCTCGCCGTCTACCGCCTCCGCTGAGCTCCGCCTCCGCTGAGCTCAGCCTCCGCCCGCCCGACGCACCCAGATCACCGCATGTGTTCAACACCTGCCCGGTCAGACCGAGTCCAACCGGGCGAGTGCTCAACAGTTGTGGTGATCTTGAGATTACAGGGGGATGTTGCCGTGGGCCCCGCGGGCGGCGGGAGCGGCTGCCAAGGCCTCGGCGATGCGGCGGCGGGTGTCGATCGGGGTGATGACGTCGTCCACGACGCCGATCTCCAGTGCGCGGCTGACCCCGCCGGCGACCTGCAGCTGCTCCTCGATGAGCTTGGCCCGCAGATCTTCCCGCTTCTCCGATGGGGCCGCGGCGAGCTTCTTGCGGTGCAGAATGTTGACGGCCGCACTGGCGCCCATCACGGCTACCTCGGCGTTGGGCCAGGCGAAGACCGCCGTCGCGCCGAGCGAGCGGGAGTTCATCGCGATGTACGCACCGCCGTACGCCTTGCGGGTCACCAGCGTCACGCGGGGCACGACGGCCTCGGCGAACGCGTGCAGAAGCTTGGCGCCGCGGCGCACGACGCCGTCCCACTCCTGACCGAGGCCGGGGAGGTAGCCGGGTACGTCGACGAGGACCACGAGTGGGATGCCGAGCGAGTCGCACATCCGCACGAAGCGCGCGGCCTTCTCCGCCGAAGCGGAGTCGAGGCAGCCTCCCAGACGCAGCGGGTTGTTGGCGATGACGCCGACGGTGCGCCCGGCGAAGCGGCCGAGCGTGGTGACCACATTGGGTGCCCACTTCGCGTGCAGCTCCACGCCCGGCTCATCGAGCAGTGCGTTGACGACCGGCTTGACGTCGTAGGCCCGGTTCGCCTGGGCGGGCATCAGCGCGGCGAGGTCACGGCCGACGCCCGACTCGTCCATGGTGTCGGCCGGGGTGATCCGGCCCTGACGGCCCAGCATCGAGGCGAGGCTGCGCGTGGTCGCCATGGCGGCGTCATCGTCCTTTGTGGTCACGTGGACCACGCCCGAGCGCCGGCCGTGCGGCTCGGGCCCGCCGAGTCGCTCCATGTCCACCTGTTCGCCGGTCACGCTCCGTACGACCTCGGGACCGGTCACGAAGATGCGCCCGCCGCCGCTCATGACGACGATATCGGTGAGCGCGGGGCCGTACGCGGCTCCGCCGGCCGCAGGGCCGAGCACCACAGAGATCTGCGGCACCCGCCCCGATGCCCGCACCATCGCGGCGAACACCTGACCGACCGCGTCCAGAGCGACAACGCCCTCGGCCAGGCGCGCGCCGCCCGAGTGCCACAGCCCGACGACCGGAACCCTCTCCCGGACGGCGAGGTCGATGGACTCAACGACGTGCCGGCAGCCCTCGGTCCCCATGGCTCCGCCCATTCGGGTGGCGTCGGTGGCGAACGCGATCACGGGCGTACCGTCGATCTGACCGCGAGCGCTCATCACGCCCGAGTCATCGTGACCGGAGATCGTACGCAGCGAGCCGCGGTCGAAGAGGGCGCGCAGTCGAACCTCCGGGTCGCGGAAGTCGACCGCGGTCTCGTCGGTGACGTCGGAAGTGATGGTCACGGCAGTCCTCCGGGGTAGGTCAGGCCTAATTTCTGGTAAAGATCAGTGCCACGTTGTGGCCACCGAATCCGAACGAGTTGTTCAGCGCGGCGGGGATGTCCATGTGGCGCGGCTTCTGCGTGGCCACGTCGAGGAGCCCATCCTCCGGGTCGTCGAGATTGATGGTCGGCGGCACGACGCCGTCTTGGATGGCCAGGATCGTCGCGATCGACTCCAACGCTCCGGCAGCGCCGAGCAGGTGCCCGGTCATCGATTTCGTCGCGGTAAGCACCGGGTGGTCGCCGATCACTTGCCGGAGTCCGGCGATCTCGGCCATGTCGCCGACCGGCGTCGACGTGGCATGGGCGTTGACGTGCGAGATGTCGGCGCCGGACAAGCCGGCGTCGTCGAGCGCCTTCTGCACCGCCCGGACGAAGCCCGCCCCCTCGGGATGCGGCTGCACGATGTCGAATCCGTCGGAGGTGATGCCCGAACCGGCCAGTCGTGCGTAGACGCGCGCGCCGCGCGCCGCCGCGTGGTCGGCCCGCTCGAGGATGACCACCGCCGCGCCCTCACCGAGGACGAAGCCGTCACGGCCCTTGTCCCATGGTCGGGACGCCTTCTCGGGCTCATCGTTGCGAGTGGACATCGCCCGCATCGAGGCGAAGCCGGCGAGCGGCAGCGGGTGGATGACCGCCTCGGTGCCGCCGGCCACGACGACGTCCGCCCGTCCCGATCGGATGATGTCGAGCCCGAGAGAGATGGCCTCGGCACCCGTGGCGCAGGCGCTGGCGACGCAGTGCACGCCGGCCCTGGCACCGAGTTCCAGGCCCACCCAGGCGGCCGGGCCGTTGGGCATGAGCATCGGAACCGTGTGCGGTGACACGCGCCGAGGGCCGCTGGCCTCAAGGATGTCGTCCTGGGCCAGCAGCGTCTGAGCGCCACCGATGCCGGTGCCGACGCTGACCGCGAGGCGGTCCGCGTCGACGGCGGAGTCGGCCAGACCGGCATCGCGCCAGGCCTCGTGGGCGGCGATGAGTGCGGCCGCCTCACAGCGGTCCAGCCGGCGAAGCTTCACCCGGTCGATCACATCGCCGGGATCCACATTGAGTTGAGCAGCGATGCGGACCGGCAACTGTTCTGCCCACGCCTGTGTCAGAGGGGTCACCCCGGACCTACCAGAAAGCATGGCGTCCCAGGTGGACGCGACGTCCCCGCCAAGCGGGGTCGTCGCGCCAAGCCCGGTGACGACTACGTCAGGACGAGTCACTGTCACACCCGATGCGATTAGGAGTTCTTGGCGATGTACGAGACGGCGTCGCCGACGGTCTTGAGATTCTGAACCTCGTCATCCGGGATCTTGACGCCGAACTTCTCCTCGGCCGCTACCACGACCTCGACCATGGACAGCGAGTCGACGTCGAGGTCCTCGGTGAAGTTCTTCTCCGCGGAGACGTCGTCCGGGTTCACACCGGCGACCTCCTCGAGGATCTCGGCGAGGCCGGAGGTGATCTCCTCAGGGCTGCTCATGTAGCAGTTCCTTTCTCGGGTTTGGGATTGGTTCAGCGACGGCGCATGCTGCCGTCGCTACGGGCAGCGAACGACCTGCCCGGCGTAGGTGAGGCCACCGCCGAAGCCGAAGAGAAGGACCGGGGCGCCGGAGGGCACCTCGCGCTTCTCGACCATCTTGGACAGGGCCAGTGGAACGCTCGCGGCGGACGTGTTGCCCGATTCCACGAGGTCTTTGGCAATGACCGCATCGGCGAGGTTGAGCCGCTTGGCGATGCCGTCGATGATGCGGGCGTTGGCCTGGTGGGCCACGAAAGCCGCGATCTCGGTGGTGTCGACGCCGGCGCGCTGACACGCCTCCCGCGCGAGCGGTGCGATGGCGGTGGTGGCCCACCGGAACACCGTCTGGCCCTCCTGCTGAATGTAGGGGCGCCAGCCCTCGATGCGGATGGCGTCGCCTTTGTCCGGCGCAGAGCCCCACACGACCGGGCCGATGCCGGGCGGCTCGTCCTCGGCGGTCGCCGTGACCACCGCCGCGCCCGCGCCGTCGCCGAAGATGATGCAGGTGGACCGGTCCGTCCAGTCGGTGAAGTCGGAGAGCTTCTCGGCCCCGATCACGATGGCGTTGCGCGAGGCTCCGGCCCGGATGGCGTGGTCGACCGTGCCGAGCGCGTAGGAGAAGCCGGAGCACGCGGTGTTCAGGTCGTAGGTTCCCGGCGCGTTGATGCCGAGCCGATTGGCCACGCGGGTCGAGACGTTGGGGCAGCGGTCCACGGAGGAGCACGTGGCGACCACGACGAGATCGATGTCGGCCGCCGTGAGTCCCGAGCCGGCGAGGGCCTTCTCCGCGGCGGCGGAGGCCATGTCCGCGACCGTCTCGTCGCCCGAGGCGATTCGCCGGGTCGCGATGCCGACCCGGTCGCGGATCCAGGCGTCGTTGGTCTCGACGATTTGGGCGAGGTCATCGTTGGTGAGCACCCGTGACGGCTGGTAGTGGCCGAGGCTGATGATGCGCGAGCCGGTCATGAGTGTCTTCCTCCGATGCGGACGAGGGGCTGACCCGGGCCGACCGGGTCGTCGTGGTGGGCGAGCCACTCAATGAGCACGCCGGAGTCGTGGGCCGTCACCTCGGCATCGCCCTGGCGGGTAATGATGTGGCCGAGCACCTGACCCGCCTTGATCTCCATACCCACGGCGACATCGGCCGACCGCTCAAACGTGCCGGCCACGGTCGCGACGGCCAGCACAAAGGCCATCGTCGGCTCGTGGCTCGGGGCCATTCCGTGGCGGGCGATGAGGTCCTTGGCCGCCTCGAGGTCGTCGGGAGTGTTCAGCGTGACGATCTCCGGTGCGCCGGCGCCCTTGAGTTCCCGCTTGATCAACCCGGCGAGCGTGCCCGCCGGCGGAAGTTCAATCACGCCGGTGACGCCCAGGTCGGCAAGCGTTCCCATGCACAGGTCCCAGCGCACCGGCGCGGTGACCTGGGCGACGAGGCGGGCGAGCATGGTCGTACCGTCATTGATGCCCGCCCCATCGGCATTGGAGAGCAGGATGCGCCGCGGCGTCGACGGCGTGATGCCGCCGGCCACCGATGCGAGCGCGGCCTCGGCCGGAGCCATATACGGAGTGTGGAACGCCCCTGCGACCTGCAGGGCGATAACGCGTGCCTTTGCCGGCGGCGCCGAGGCGAACTTCTCCAACCCGTTGTGCGAGCCAGCGGCGACGATCTGGCCGGCTCCGTTGCGGTTCGCGGGGTAGAGGCCCGCGGCGTCGATCGCGGCGATGACCTCATCGGTGTCCCCGCCGAGCACCGCGCTCATTCCGGTCGGCTCGAGCGCGCACGCCGCTGCCATCTCACGGCCGCGGACGGCCGCGAAGGTCACGGCGGCCTCCGGTGACAGAACGCCGGCCAACGCCGCCGCACCGATCTCGCCGACGCTGTGCCCGGCGACGACGCCCGCATCGCCCAGCGGCAGGTGCTCCGCGGCGAGAAGGGCGGCGGCGACCAGGAGTGGCTGCGTCCGCGCCGTGTCGCGGATCTCATCGGCGTCGGCGGTCGTCCCTAGCTGGACAAGATCGACTCCGGCCAGTGCGGACCACCAGCGGAGCCGGGACGCGGAACCGGGAAGGTCGATCCATGGGGTGAGAAAGCCGGGCTTCTGGGATCCTTGGCCTGGAGCGAGAACTGCGAGCACGAATACGACTGTCCCGGATCTGGCCGGGCATCTCGCGGTATTCCCCGACCAAACCCTCCGACTAATGTTGTGGGATTCCTACAAGATGTAGATCGACGTCGCTGTCTCGGGTCAGTCCGGCGAATCGTGATCCGACGGCGGGCGGAAGCCAGTCGGGCGCCGTATGCGCTGGTCAAGCTGGATGGGGCGGGGTATGTCCAGGGGCGGCGGACGGATCGAGGCGGCCCACCGTGAGGGCGACCCGAAGAACGAACGCGTCCCGAGGCAGCAGGGGCGAAAACCCCGTGACTTCGCCCACACGACGTAGCCGGTAACGCACCGTATTCGGGTGAACAAAGAGAGCCCGGGCGGCACTCTCTAGCACGCCGCCGGCGGCGAAGAAGCCGTCGAGGGTTTCCAATAGCTCGCCGCCCGACCGCACCAGTGACCCGAACACCTGGCGCAGGAACCGGCGCGCTTCGGCGTCGCCGGCGAGCGCACGCTCCGGCAACAGGTCTTGCGCCGGGACCGGCCGCGGCGCCGTGGGCCAGGCCGGAGCCGCCCGGAAACCGGCGAGTGCCGCGCGGGCTGATTCGGTTGCATCCTCGACGGCGGGGACACCCGGGCCGACGACCACGGGGCCGTCGCCGAAGCCCGCGAGGAGCTTCTCGGTCGCGGCGAGCGGATCGGTGGCACCGCCGAGGACCAGCACCAGCCGGCTGCCGTGGACGCCGCCGAGCACGTCGACACCCATCCGCCGGCCCAGCCGGTGGACGGTGTGCAGTACGGCCGCGGCCTCACCGCCGGGGGAGGGGCCGACCGCGACAGCGACTGGAGACCGGTCGTCCCATCCCAGCGCCGCCGCCCGACTAGCGATCTCGTCGGGCGCATCGCCGCGCAGGAGTGCGTCGACGAGCTGCGCCTGCAGGCGGGCATCCCATGTGCCGCGGGACTCGGCCGCGCGGGCATACACCCGGGCCGCGCTGAAGGCGACCTCCCGTGAGAAGCGCAGGATGGCGTCGGCGACGGCTTGGCCTTCTCCCTTCGCCGCCAACCGCGGCACGTGTTCCTCAACCACGTCGATGGTCACCTGGATCAGTTGAACCGTGTGCTGGAGACTGATCGACCGGGCGAGGGTCCGCGGCGCCGCGTCGAAGATCTCGTCGGAGAGTTCGTGTGGGCCGTGATCACCGGCCTGGCGTAGCCACTCCACGAATGAGCGCACGCCGGACTGTGCGACGAGCATCACCCACGAGCGCTGATCCGCTGGCAGTCCCCGAAACCACGGCAGGACCTCGTCCATCTTGGCCACGCTCGCGGTCGCGAGGGCCCCGGCAGCGCGTTCAATCGACCGCACGCTCGCGTCGAGCGCGCTCGCGTCAAGCGCGCTCGCGTCACGGGCGCTCGCGTCACGCGCTCCATCGCCGGATGCCACGTCTCCGCCGTCTCTAACCCTCAAGATCACCGCAGGTGTTCGACAGATGCCCGCTCCGGCCCGGCCCGACTGGGTAGGTGTTGAACACTCGCGGGCCACGCCTGGCCTAACCGTAGTCCCACCAGGATTCGTCTCAAGAGCCACGCCTGCCGGCCTCGTCACAGGCGTTCGGCAGTCGCCCATATCCCGGCGTCGTTCGTGGCTAGTGTCGATGACGTGGGGACTTCGGAAGAGTCGCCGACGGCGGTGGCCCGCTACACGATCGACGGTCTGCGGCGTCGGATGGAGGGGATCCGGGCCACGGGACCGGTTGACCATGCACTCGCGGCCGGGATGCTCGCGATGGACGTGACCAACGCGTACCGGTCGGCGCTGCTGCGTCGCGATCTGGCCGCCGCTCGCCTGCACGCCGAGCACGGCTGGTCGTTCTTCGCCCTTGCCCGGGTCATTCACGGTGACGGCGGGCACGCGCATAGGGTGCACAAGGCGGTCGAGAGCGTCACGCCGCCGGAGGGATTTCCGAAGACGGATGACGGCGACGCCGCGACGGCGCAGGCCGACCTGCACCGCTATCAGGATGAGGTGCGGGAGTTGCGAACCATGCTGAGCGCGGCCCGCCGTCTCGCGGCCGCCCACATCAGCGGTCGCGCCGACCCCGACGGCGGGTGGCCTGACTTCGGTCTCCCGAACGACCCCGCGCAGCGCGTCCGGGCCATCGCCGAGCAGATGCGCCTCATCGACACGTACCAGCTCGCGCTCACCGCCGCCCGCAATCTCGCCGCGGCCTCGCTGGTCGAGAACGCGGGGTGGCCGGTTCCTGAGGTGGCCGCGCTGGCCCGCACCTCCACGCTGAAGGTCACCGCGGCCCGAGACGCGGTGCCCGGTCAATTGGTGTCCTACGCCGACCCCGGCACCGTGGTCGAGGTGGCCGACGTTCTCGATGCGTTGGCCGGCCGCGCCTACGCGTTGGGCGAGATGCAGGACGAGGCGATGAACAAGCTCCTGCGTTCTGGTGAGTCGAGCCGGAAGGTCGCCGCGCTCGGGCAGGTCTCACAGTCGCATGTGGAGCGTCTGCGGCCGGATAAGCCCTCATCGCGTCCGAAGGCCGAGCCCGTGCCGATCAGGCGAACGCCACGTCGAGTGGCGTGATGCTCGCGCGGCTTCCGGGATACCCCGGTCAGGCGTCGTACGCGGCGTAGACGCGTACGCCTTCGACGAAGGTCTGCACCACCCGCGTCGCCGCGATCTCGTCGGGGGGTCCGGCGAACGGGTCGCGATCGAGCACCGCGAGGTCGGCGAGCGCGCCGAGGCGAATGACGCCGGTGTCGTCGAGGCCGTTGGCCCACGCCGATCCCGCCGTGTACGCCGACAGCGCGCTGCCGAGATCGAGGCACTGCTCGGGCAGGAACGGATCGCACGTCGAGTCGGGCAGGATTCGGTTCACGGCGACATGCAGGCCCTGAATGGGATCGGCGCTCGTGACCGGCCAGTCGCTACCGGCGGCGAGCGTCGCGCCGGCGCGCATCAGCGATGCGAACGGATACTGCCACGCGGCCCGTTCCGACCCGAGGAAGGGGATGGTCAGCTCGTCCATCTGTGGCTCGTGAGCCGCCCACAGCGGCTGCATGGTGGCGACCGCTCCGAGCCGCCGGAAGCGGGCGAGGTCATCGGGGTGCACCAGCTGCAGGTGCGCGAGATGGTGCCGTTGAGCCGACCATCCGTTGGCGGACCGCGCGGCCGCGACGGCGTCGAGCGCCTCGCGCACGGCCCGATCGCCGAGCGAGTGGAAATGCACCTGGAACCCTTCGGAATCCAGGGCGGTGACGTACGCCCTCAACTCTGCGGGGTCGATGAAGGAGAGTCCACTCGTGTCGAGCACGTGAGCCGGGTTGCCGTGCCCGCACGAGGGCGACCCGCAACCGTCCAAATAGGGCGCGAGCATCGCCGCCGTGTGGTTTTCGGCGACCCCATCGAGCATGATCTTCACCGTTGCCGCCCGGAATCTTCCCACGTCGCTGCGGGCCCGGCGCTCGACGAGTTCGTCGATCTGACTTAGGCCGCGCGAGCGATGCCACCACAGTGCCCCGCGCACCCGCGCGGTCAATTCTCCGGCGGCGGCGGCATCGAGATAGGTGGGGAGCGCATCGGGCATGGCGAGCCCCGGGCCGACCACCGCGTCCTGCCAGGCGGTGATGCCGTACGAGTGGAGCAGTGCCTGGGCTCGCAGGAGCGCCTGGCGAAGCTGCGCTGCGGTGGGTCGTGGAACCAGACGACCCACGAGGTCGGCGGCCCCTTCCTGAAGCATTCCGCTCGGTTGCCCCTGCGGATCCCGCTCGATCCGCCCGTCGGGCGGATCGGCCGTTTCGGCGGTGATGCCCGCGAGTTCGAGCGCGCGGGAGTTCACCCAGGCCCCGTGATGGTCGCGGTTGGGAAGGTACACCGGTCGGTCTGGGAGCATGGCGTCGAGCGGTTCGCGGGCAGGGATTCCGCCCGGAAAGGCCTCCATGGACCAGCCGCCGCCGGTGATCCACTCGACGTGCGGATTGGCCCTCGCGTAGTCGCCGATCAGTCGCAGGTACGCCTCGGCTGTCTTCGCCTCGCTGAGGTCACACGCGGCCATCTCAAGGCCGCCGCTCACGGGGTGGACGTGGGCGTCCTGGAAGCCCGGGATGAGCAACCGGCCGCACAGGTCGACCACCTCGGTTCGGGCGCCGATGAGGGATCGTGCGTCGGCCTCGCCGATGGCGGCGATGCGACCGTCTCGAACTGCCGCACCCCCGGTCCGGGAACGGGCGGCGTCGCACGTGTGGACCGGCCCGCCCAGGAGCACGAGATCGGCGTAGGTCACACAGATCCTCGGTCCGACGGCGGCGCGCCGGCGGTCGCCTCGGGCCGGACCGCATCACGCACAGTACGAAGGCTGCGCAACAGAGCATCGAGTTCGGATCGGGACAGCTGGCTGGTGAACCACTTCTCGACCAGGTCGAGGTGGCCGGGGAGGACGGCGTCGAGGCGGGCGAGTCCGGCCTTGGTTACCGCGGCGAAGGAGCCGCGACGATCGGTCGGGCAGGCGACCCGCTCGACCAGACGGTCTCGTTCGAGACGGTCGACGACACGGGTGATGCCGCTCGTCGTGAGCTGGGTCTGCGCGGCGAGGTCGCTCATGCGTAGCCGCTGGCCGGGTGTGCGAGCCAGCCGGACCAGAACCTCGAACTCCGCCGGCGAGAGGTCGTGCTCGGCGTACTGGGTCGCGAGCCGTGCGCTCAGCCCGCCGACGGTCTCGATGAGCAGACCTACTGCGGTGATTCGCGGGTCGGCAAGCCGCGAGTCGGCCAGCCGCGGGTCGGCCAGCCGCGGGTCGACTGGGCGCGAGTCGGCCAGCCGCGGGTCGACCGGGCGCGATCCAGTCTGGCCTCCGCCGTCGGGTCGTTGGGCTCGGGCGTGTCCTGTCACACACCCATTGTATGCATACTTGAACCGGAAATAATTGCGGAGAGGACTATTGTTACGTCAAGCAAGTTCTCACCAGACCCTGGAGGTTTCATGACCCCGGCAACACTCGCGACGCGTTCGTACGACGGCGTCACCATTCCCGAGCCCGGTACATTCGTGATCGACTCCGCCCACACGACAGTGGGCTTCGTCGCTCGCCACTTGATGGTCAGCAAGGTGCGCGGGTCGTTCGATGACATCACTGGTTCGATCACGGTCGGCGGGGATCCGCTCGCGTCATCGGTCGAGGTGAAGATCGCCGCGGCCAGCATCAACACCGGTGCACCGGATCGCGACAACCATCTGCGCAGTGGCGACTTCCTCGACGCGGAGACGTATCCACACCTGTATTTCCGCAGCCTGCGTGTCGCACGTGGCGCTGGCACCGAGTTCGACCTCGTCGGCGAGCTCACCATTCGTGGCGTGACGCGCGAGGTGGAACTCGAGGTCGAGTTCGACGGCATCGTGCTCAACCCGTGGGGCCAGGAGGTCATCGGCTTCACCGCGACGACTGAGATCGATCGTGAGGAGTTCGGCATTACCTGGAACCAGGCTCTCGAGACCGGCGGGGTGCTCGTCGGTAAGAAGGTGAAGATCGAGATCTCGGCTCAGGCCAAACGCGACGCCTGACCCACAGCACGTTCCCGGGACCGGTGGCTGCGCCGGTCCCGGGGACATGAAACCCCCGGCCCGGTTAGCCCGAATCCCCGGCCGGGTTAGCCCGCAGCGCCCTCGAGGGCCAGGGCCACCGCCTCCGCCGGACTCGTCGCGACTGCGATCCCAGCGACCGGCGCGCCGTGCTCATCGAGAACGCGCCACCCGCCGAGGGTGATGACCGGCACGCCGCCGCGCCGTTTCGCGAGGGCAAGTTCGCTGAGCGTCCCCCAGGAACCACCGATGACGATGACGGCGTCGGCGCTCCGCACGATGATCGCGTTTCGGGCCTCGCCCATGTCTGTCATGATCGCGACGGAGAGGTCGTCGGACGCCTTGGCGCGGTCGGCGTCCGGTCGTACGCCGACAACCAGCCCGCCTCGCGACCGCGCACCGTTCGCGACGGCCGCCATCACACCACTACCGCCGCCGCAGATGACGACGGCAGCGTGCTCGGCGAGCAGCCGCCCGACCTCGAAGGCATGGGCCGACTCCGACTCGGAGCACGTATTCGGACCGCAGACGGCGACCTGTACGGCCAAGGTTCCCTCCTGGCGTGCGGCGTCAGAGGCGCGCGATCGCGGCGTTGAGGCGGGCCAGCGTTCGATCGCGGCCGAGCACCTGCAGTGACTCGAACAGGGGGAGCCCGACGCTGCGTCCGGTGACCGCGACCCGTACTGGCGCCTGGGCCTTGCCCAGCTTGAGTCCTCGCTCGGCTCCGACCGCCTCGAGCGTCGACTTGAGGGTCTCGGCGTGCCACGAGCGTGTCGCCTCGAACGCGGCGACCGTGGCCGTCAGCAGGTCCGCCGCGGCACCCGTCATCGCCTTTTCCCATGCCCCGACGTCGATCTCGGGCTCCGGCAGGAACAGGAAGTCCACATTGGGCACGATCTCGGAGAGTACGGCGATGCGAGTCTGCGCCAAGGGCGCGACCGCGGCGAACGCGCCGGGGTCGTAGTCCTCGGGCCGCCACGGAGCCATCCGGGCCGCCCCGACCTCACCGGTGAGCCACGGCTGGCAGGCGTCGATGAACGCGTCGACGTTCAACGCGCGGATGTACTCGCCGTTGAAGGCCCGCAGCTTCCTCTCGTCGAAGTAGGCCGGCGACGGGTTGACGTCCTCGAGCCGGAACTCCTCCTCGATCACCGACCACGGCACGATCTCACGGTTCCCGCTCGGCGCCCAGCCGAGCAGCATCAGGTAGTTACGCATGGCGTCGGCGAGATATCCCTCGTCGCGGAAGGCCTCCAGCGCGACCTTGTCGCGTCGCTTGGAGAGTTTCTGGCGCTTTTCGTTGACAACGACCGGCACGTGCGCCCACACCGGCGGCGCCTGCCCAAGGGCCTCCCAGAGCAGTTGCTGCTTCGGGGTGTTGGGCAGATGCTCCTCGGCCCGGATGACGTGTGTGATCTTCATCGTGATGTCGTCGACGACGTTGGCGAGCAGGAAGACCGCCGAGCCGTCGGCCCGGGCGATGACGAAGTCCTCGATGAGTCGGTTGTCGAACGTCGGCTCACCGCGGATGAGATCGACCACGCGGGTCTCGCCCTCGTCTGGCGTTCGGAACCGCAGGGCCCGCCCCCGTGAGCTTGCGAGCGGGGTACCGCCGCTCATCTCGCCGGGGCCGAGGCCACGGTCGCGGCAGAATCCGTCGTAGCCGCGTACCTGCCCGCTCGTTCGTAACGCTATGTCCTCGCGAGTGCACTCGCAGTAATACGCCTTGCCGGCCGCGTACAGCTCGGAGGTCGCCGCGGTGTGCGCCTCGGCGAACGCGGACTGGAGGTACGGACCCTCGTAGGAGCCGCGCGCTATGCCGATCCAATCCAGGGCGGAGATGATGCCGTCGGTCCACTCCGGCCGATTACGCGATGCGTCGGTGTCCTCGATCCGCAACGCGAACGTCCCGCCGTGCTGCTTGGCGAAGATCCAGTTCTGCAGCGCGGAACGCGCTCCGCCGACGTGGAACATGCCCGTGGGAGAGGGCGCAAACCGCACGCGTACCGTCACGGCCTTTAGCGTAGGGTCAGCGAGGCTTGGGATCGCAAGCGGATTGCCTGTCCACAAATGCCGCTAAATAGCATGAGCCGGTCCAGTAACTGCCGTCCTCCCGTCAGTGGACAGTGAGTTGTCGCGGTAAACCGCTACTGTGGATCAGCCGTCTCATACTTGAGCGGTCAACAGCTACGGAACTGATGCGTGGCACGGGGAGGAGAGGCAATGGTCCGGCCACTTTCGCCGGAGGCGAGCAACAAATCGCCTTCGCCGGAGGCGATCAACGGCTCACTTTCGCCGGAGGCGATCAACGGC
>JAXIPB010000189.1:0-8249 GCA_045403155.1 Micromonosporaceae bacterium | reverse complement strand
TCCGCGCGACGATGCCGCGCCGGTCGCTGCCCGCGAAGATGCCGCGCCGGTCGCTACCCGCGACGATGCCGCGCTCGCCACCCCACGTGACACGACCGCGTTGATCGCGGAACGCGAGGATGCAGCGATGCTGCGCGCCGTCTCGCTGGCCGCGCGGGGCCTTGGTACCACCAGTCCCAATCCGGTGGTCGGCTGCGTCATCCTCGACGAGGCCGGAGCGATCGTCGGTGAGGGCTTTCACGCGTACGCCGGCGGGCCCCATGCCGAGGTCCGAGCGCTCGCGGCCGCGGGGGAGCGGGCCCGCGGCGGCACCGCTGTGGTGACCCTCGAACCGTGCAATCACAAGGGCCGAACGGGCCCGTGCAGCGTGGCCCTGATCGCGGCCGGCGTCGTTCGCGTGGTCGCCGGCGTCGCCGATCCGAATCCGGTCGCCAAGGGTGGCGCCGAGACCTTGCGCTCCGCCGGCGTCGACGTCGAGATGGGCGTACGGGCAACCGAGGTGTACGCCGGCAACCTCGCGTGGCTGACCGCCACCCGCCGAGCCGCCGCCGGCGACCCGCGCCCCTACGTTATCTGGAAGTTCGCATCCACTATGGACGGAAGGTCGGCCGCACTGGACGGCACCAGCCAGTGGATCACGTCACCCGACGCCCGCGCCGATGTCCAGGAACTTCGCTCCACTGTGGACGCAATCATCGTGGGCGTGGGCACCGTGCTCGCCGACGATCCGCACCTCACCGCGCGCACGGATGCCGGCGCACTGGCCAACCGGCAGCCGCTCCGGGTCATCGTGGACTCCAACGGTCGTACTCCAACCGACGCCCGGGTCCGGGACGGCGCTGCCCGGACGTGGATTGCCACGAGCGGCGAGATCGGCCTTGGCCAAGATGGTCGGGTCGACCTGCGCAGCCTGAACGCTGGACTCTATGAGCGCGGGTGCCGTCGCGTGTTGCTGGAGGGTGGGCCAACGCTGGCCGGCGCCTACCTGCGCGAGGGGTTGGTCGACGAAGTCGTCGGCTACATCGCCCCGAAGCTGCTCGGCGCGGGCCCGGCGGCGCTCGCCACGGCGGGCATCGTCACCATCGCCGAGGCGATCGACCTGGAGCTCACCGACGTCCGCCGGGTCGGACCCGACCTGCGCATCACCGCGTTGCCGAAGGGGCCCTGATGTTTACCGGGATCGTGGAGGAGCTGGGCACCGTCGTCCGGCTCGAGTGGCACGGCGACGCGGCGGTCATCGCCGTACGCGGGCCGGTCGTGACCTCCGACGCCGCACCCGGTGACTCGATCGCGGTCAACGGGATCTGCCTGACCGTCGTCTCCGCCGACGCCGACCAGTTCACCGCGGACGTGATGAAGGAGACGTTCGACCGTACCGCGCTGGGATCGGTCGCCCCAGGGGAGCGGGTCAACCTCGAGCGCGCCGCCACACCATCGTCGAGGCTGGGTGGACACATCGTGCAGGGCCATGTGGACGGCGTCGGCACCATCGAATCCCGCGTACGCGGCGAGCGGTGGGACGACGTGCGGATCTCCCTACCCCCCGGCCTGCACCGGTACCTCGTGGAGAAGGGCTCGATCTGCGTCGATGGGATCTCGCTGACCGTCGTCTCTGTTGACCCCGAGTCGTTCTCGGTCAGCCTGATCCCGACCACGCTCGCCCTGACCACGCTGGGGCACAAGGTGACCGGGGATCTGGTCAATCTGGAGGTCGACGTGATCGCCAAGTATGTCGAGAAGCTCGTCGCCGGGGGTGCGCGATGACGGATGTTGACGCGGCGCGGTTCAGCACTGTCGAGGAGGCGATCAAGGAAATCGCCGCCGGCCGTCCCGTCGTGGTCGTTGACGACGAGGACCGGGAGAACGAGGGCGACCTCATCTTCGCGGCCCAGTTGGCCACCACCGAGCTGTTCGCGTTCATGGTGCGGCACACGTCGGGCTTTGTCTGCGCGCCGCTGACCGAGCCGGACGCGGACCGACTCGAGCTGCCCCCGATGTACGTCACGAACCAGGACCGGCGCGGCACCGCGTACACGGTCACCGTTGACGCGCGCGAGGGCGTGACGACCGGCATCTCGGCGGCCGAACGGGCGCACACGATCCGGCTCCTCGCCGACCCGTCGACCTCGCCGGCGGACCTGTCCCGGCCCGGCCACGTGGTGCCGCTGCGAGCGCGGCCCGGCGGCGTACTGCGCCGGCCGGGTCACACCGAGGCGGCGGTGGATCTGGCCCGGCTGGCCGGGCTGCGGCCGGCCGGCGTGCTCTGCGAGCTGGTCAACGACGACGGTACGATGATGCGCCTGGCGGACCTGCGGCGCTTCGCCGACGAGCACGGGCTGGCGCTGATCACGATTGCCGATCTGATCGTCTACCGCCGGGCGCACGAGCGGCAGGTCGAGAAGGTTGCGGAGGCACGGCTCCCGACCGGGTACGGAGTGTTCCGCGCCGTGGGATACCGGGCGTTGACCGACGGAGCCGACCACGTGGCGCTGATCTTCGGCGAGATCGGCGACGGGCAGGATGTGCTCGTGCGGGTGCACTCGGAGTGCCTCACAGGCGACGTCTTCGGCTCCCTTCGGTGCGACTGCGGGCCGCAGTTGCAGGCCGCCCTGCAGCGGGTCGCCGAGGAGGGTCGCGGGGTGGTGCTCTATGTGCGCGGGCACGAGGGGCGCGGCATCGGGCTGATGCACAAGCTGCAGGCCTACCAGCTGCAGGACCAGGGCCGCGACACGGTCGACGCGAACCTGGAGCTCGGCCTGCCGGCGGACGCGCGCGATTACGGTACGGGGGCGCAGATCCTGGCCGATCTGGGCATCCAGACGATGCGCCTGATGACCAACAACCCGGCCAAGCGGGCGGGGCTCGAGGGGTACGGGTTGGCGATCAACGGCCGGGTTCCGATGCCGGTGCGGCCGCACCCGGAGAACGTGCAGTACCTGCGGACCAAGCGGGACCGCATGGGTCACCTGCTCGACGACCTCGACCAGGTCGCGGAAGGCTTGGCCTGATGGCCGGCTTCGGAGAGCCCGATCTGGCCACCGTCGAGGCGGCCGGGCTGACGCTGGGAATCGTCGCGACGCGCTGGCACGCCGGGCTGGTGGACCACATGGTGGAGCGGGCCCAGGCCGCGGCGAAGGCGTGCGGGGTGGACGACGCAGTCGTGGCCCGGGTGTCGGGGTCGGTCGAGCTGCCGGTGGTGGCGCAGGCGTTGGCCCGGCGGTTCGACGCGGTGGTGGCGCTCGGTGTGGTGATCCGGGGTGAGACGGCTCACTTCGATTACGTGTGCCGCTCGGTCACGGACGGGCTCACCCGGGTCGCCCTGGACGAGTCGACGCCCGTGGCGCACGGCGTGCTGACCGTGAACACGATGGAGCAGGCCCGGCAGCGGGCGGGATTCCCCGACTCACCCGAGGACAAGGGCTGGTCCGCGACCGTCGCCGCGCTCGACGCCGCGCTGGCCATCCGCTCCGTGTGAAGAAGGGTCCCCTCCTAGCACGTCGGGGTCTCGACACAGGCTGGCGCGTCGCCGCCGTTTCGGTAAACCTGGGGGTACTGGTGCGCGTCTGGTAGACATGGCACCCAGCGTGGCGTCCGACGTTCGGGGCGGGAGGGCCGTGGCGATCATGCCCGCGGGTGACCTCGCCGCCTCGACGTGGACAGCGGACGAGGCGGTGACGCGACTCTTCGCGTCGCAGTACCGCCCGCTCGTACGCTTGGCCGTCCTGCTGCTGCGCGACTCCGGCGCCGCCGAGGAGATCGCCCAGGACGCGTTCGTTGCACTCCACGAGCGTTGGGGGCGGCTGCGGGATCACGACAAGGCCGCGGCCTACCTGCGTCAGAGCGTGGTCAACCGGGCCCGCTCGGCGCTGCGACACCGTGTCGTGGTCGACCGTTTTCTGCGCCGGCAGACAGCCCCGATGACCGTGCCCAGCGCGGAGGCGGGAGCGCTGGTAGCGGAGACGCACGCCGAGATCCTCGAGGCCGTACGCAAGCTGCCCGCCCGGCAGCGCGAGGCGCTCGTGCTGCGCTACTACGCCGATCTCTCCGAGGCGCAGACCGCCGAAACGATGGGTGTGAGTCAGGGTGCCGTCAAGAGTCACACCGCCCGGGCCCTGGCGGCCCTGCGACGCACGATGGAGCCGCGCTCATGAACCCCGAAGACCGTCTCCGCCAAGCCTTCGAGGCGCGAGCCGACCGGGTCGAGTTCGCACCGGACGCGCTCGGGGCCATCCGGGAGCGGGTGGGCCGCCGCACCCACCGAAGGAGGGCCCTCACCGTGAGCTTCGCATCCCTCGCCACCGGCGCCGCCGCGACCGTGACCGCGGTCGTGGTCAGCCTGGTCAGCTGCGTACCCCCGGAGGTCACGCCGCCACCGCCCGGAACCACCAGCGATCCGGTTCCCACGATGACCACCCCTCACTCCGGCGTGATCGCGAATCTTCCCGTCTACTTCGTCGGGATCGACTATGGGCGAGCCGTTCTGTACCGCGAGTTCCACGCGCAGACCTTGTCAGAGGAGTCGCTGACCATGCGCATCGGGGCGGCGGTCGGGATCATGCTCGGCGGCGACGCGTACGATCCGGACTACCGCAGTTTCTGGCCAGCGGGCGCGTCCGTACGCGGCGTTGAGCTCACCGACGGCGTGGCGGTGGTCGACCTGTCCGGCACCGCCACGAACACCGTCGGCGCCGAGCAGGCCGATCTGGCCGTGCAGCAACTCGTCTACACGGTCACCGCGGTGACCGCGGAGCAGAAAGTGCAGCTGAGCGGCGTGCGGATCCTCCTCGATGGACAGCCCGACGAGGTCTTGTGGGGGCACGTCGCCCTCGGCGGCAAGCTGACCCGTGCTCCGGGGATCGAGGTGCAAGCCCCGGTTTGGATCATCTCACCGCAGGAGGGCGACACCGTCCCGAGGACATTCGACGTTCACCTCAGCGGATCGGTGTTCGAGGCCACCATGGCACTGCGCATCCGGAACGAGGCCGGAGCCGTGGTGGACGAGAGATCAGTGACGCTCGACAACGGTCCCCCCGCCCGCGGCGAGGCTCATGTCTCGGTCACGCTCGCGCCGGGTCGCTACACGCTCGAGGGGCTTGACTACTCCGAAAGGGATGGCAGCATCGTCACCCTTGACAGCCATGCCATCACCGTGCGCTGAGTCTGGCGTCAGCGGGGGTTGCTGGCGTCAGCGGGGGTTGCTGGCGTCGCTCCGTTGCCGGGGGGTCGAGCCGGCAAGGAGCGCGTCCCGGATCTCGGTCAGCAGGATCACTTCCTCGCTGGGCGCTTTCGGTTCCGGCTCCTCGCCGCGCTTGCGCCGCTCGGCGAGCTTGTTCATCGGCAGCACAACGAGGAAGTAGAGCACGGCGGCGGTGATCGTGAACGTGATCAGCCCGTTGATGACGGCGGCCCACTTGAACGGCTGCCCGGCGACGACCCACACGCCCGCCGTCTCGGGCGCGCCGGCGCCGAATGCCTTGATCAGCGGCTCGATCAACGAGCCGGTGAACGTCGTCACCAGCCCGGTGAACGCGGCTCCGATCACGATGCCGACCGCGAGATCGATCACGTTGCCGCGCATGATGAAGTCCTTGAACCCGGATAGCGGGTGCATCCAACGGCGTAGGGCTCCGGGAATCCGGTCTGACTGATTACTGGCCATGGCCCCGCAGCCTAGTCGGCGCGCCACCCGACACGAGCGTCTCCCGACCGTGAGCCGCTGCCGCCCGAGCCCAGCCCTCGGGGCCTCACCCTCATCCCACGATGTGACGCGAGGGACTGGTCGTGATGGCCCGTGTGTGTGTGTCCTGCCACAATGCGTACCTGTGAAGACGTTCGAGGAGCTCTGGGATGAGTTGGCCGCCAAGGCGGCGCGGAACGCTCCCGACTCCGCCACGGTCGCGCTGCTCGCCCAGGGCGTGCACGCCGTCGGCAAGAAGGTCGTCGAGGAGGCCGCCGAGGCGTGGATGGCCGCGGAGTACGAGGACCGCGAGCGCGCCGCCGAGGAGATCGCTCAGCTGATCTACCACGCGCAGGTCCTGATGCTGGCGAAGGGCGTGGAACTCAAGGACGTGTACCGACATCTGTGACGGCCGCACCCCCGTCGGCTTCGCCGAGCAGGAGCAGAGCCCGAAGATGTCCGTCCAATGAGGAGCACCCGATGCTACGTGTCGCCGTACCGAACAAGGGCAGCCTCGCGCCCGCTGCCGCCGACATTCTCCGCGAGGCGGGCTACCGCCAGCGCACCGATGACAAGGATCTCACCTGTCCCGATCCCGACAACGACGTCGAGTTCTTCTACCTCAGACCGCGCGACATCGCCACGTATGTCGCGTCTGGGGACCTCGACCTCGGCATCACGGGCCGCGACCTGCTCATCGACGCCGGCGCCAACGTCGATGAGGTACTCGACCTCGACTTCGGCGCGTCCGCGTTTCGCTTCGCCGCCCGCCCCGGTCGGTTCGCGTCCGTGAAGGATCTCGCCGGTGCGCGCGTCGCCACCGCGTACCCCGGAGTCGTCGCCCGCTTCCTCGACTCGCACGGCGTCACGGCCCGGGTGATCCGCCTGGACGGGGCGGTCGAGAACGCGGTGGGTCTGGGCCTGGCCGACGTCATCGCCGACGTCGTGGACACTGGCGGGACGCTCCGCAAGGCCGGGCTGGAGCCGCTGGGTGACGTGGTGTTGGCGTCGACCGCCGTCCTGGTACGACGAAGCGGGGCCCCCGGGAACGGCCCGGTGACCCAACTGGTGCGTCGCCTCAGCGGTGTCCTGGTCGCCCGCCGCTACGTGATGCTCGCCTACGACGTACCGACGTCGGCGCTGGACGAGGCCGTCGCGCTGACGCCGGGCATCGAGTCGCCGACCATCTCGCCGCTGCGCCGGCCGGAGTGGGTGGCCGTGCAGGCGATGGTCCTGCGGGCCGAGGTACACAAGATCATGGATGAGCTGTACGAGGTTGGCGCGCGGGCGATCCTGGTGACCGACATCCACGCCTGCCGGCTCTAGCGCGCCACGCCTCAGTCGTAATGCTGCAGGCGCGGCCACAGCGCGACCCAGCCACCAGCGCGAAGGCGGCGGTCCGCCTCCGGCAATCGGCCGGTAGCCTTCCGGCGTGAACACCCGCGTACTGCGCTCGTGGCCGTGGACGGCCGCGCTCGCCGCTCCCCTGTCCGGGTTGGTGCTGCTCAGCCTCGTCGCGCTCAGTCTGCGTACCGGACCCATCGCGCTGGTCGTCGCCGCCGCGGCGGTCGCTGCGCTGGCACGGGTGCTATCCACCGGGGTGCAGATCACGCCGTCCGGTCTGGTGATCCGCGAGCTGACCCGCACCACGCGCGTGCCATGGACACGGGTCCGAGGTGTGACGTCGCGCCCGACCGAGCGCAGCCGGGTGCATGCGCCGGTGCTCCTGCTCGCTCCGGCGGGCGCGGTCAAGGGGGCGCGGCGCGGCCGGGCCTCCGATGAGGCACTTCAGGTGCGGATCCTCGCCTCGTACCGGCAGGAGGTCGCCCAACGGCGGGCCGACGAACTCGCGAAGGCCCGCGCCGCCGCGACCAACCGCGCTCGCTGACGTTGCCGACCTGCCGCTCTCGCATGCCGACCTGCCGCGCTCGCATGCCGACCTGCCGCGTGTGGTGGCGGCGAGGATGGCAGACTCGCAGGCGTGTCGAGCCCGTCGCCCGTGACCATCCGCCCTCGCAAGATCCGCCGTGTGTGCTGGGTGCTGGCGCCGGTGATCGTGGTGTGTTTCGTGGTCATGGCGCTGGCGCTGTCCGGCCAGACCGGCGAGGGTCCGGGTGTCTTCCAGCCGAGTGATCAGATCGCCATGATCGCGCTCGGCCTGCTGGCCGGTGCGGCGGTCCTCCTCTTCACGAGGCCGAAGGTCACCGCCGACGAGCACCACATCAAGATCCAGAACGTTCTCGGCGGGTACGACCTGCCGTGGGAGGTCGTGCGCGCGGTCCGGTTCGAGCGGGGCAACCCGTGGCTGACGCTCGAACTGGAGGACGACGACGTGGTGGCCGTGATGGCCGTGCAGGCGGTCGACAAGGAGTACGCCGTGGCCGGTGCCCGTACCCTCCGCGCCCTCCTCGCCGCCCACCCCTCCTCTCGTCGATCATGACCTCCAGGATGCTCCTATGGATGTCAACCCTTGAGGGCGGCGAAGTCGGCTAGGAGTGCGGTGTGTACTTCGCGTACGGCGTAGCGCTTGAGGCAGCGGATGATCTCTTTCTTGCTGAGGCCGTCCTTGGTG
>JAXIPB010000180.1:0-13921 GCA_045403155.1 Micromonosporaceae bacterium | reverse complement strand
TGCCATGCGCCGACCCGAGCGCGAACGCCGTGCGGTGTCCACGCCTCGAACGAGTGCACGGCCTCGTTGTATCCAGGGGTCAGGACAACGCGCTTGCGTTCGGACCAGTCCGCGAAGTAGCCGCAGAAGCACGGGTGGACTCCGATGTGGACGAACCGGCCGGCGGGCTTGATGGTACGGGCAGCGTCGCGCACAACGCCCGCATAGTCCTCGACGTCGGTGTGGCCGAGGACGCACACGTCGGCGTCGACGCTCTCCATCCGGAAAGGGATCTTGCGAGCATCGCCGGCGACGACGGGCAATCTGGCGCCGGCGTGGCGAAGTTGGCCGGTCGAGAGGTCCACACCGATCGGGTACCAGCCGAGGCTGCGCAGGGTCACTGCTCGTACGCCGGTGCCGCAGCAGACGTCGAGGCACAGCGCATCCTGCGTGGGTGGGCTGCCGAGCAGCTCACGAAGCATGGCGGCGACGCGGGCGCCGTACTCGCCGCCACCGCCGGCGGTGACGTACTCCTCGTACCAGTCGGCGTACTCGTCGTAGGCGGCGATCGTCCCCGTCATGCTCGTCTTTCTATCAGCACCACGCTGGCCGCTTCCCCGTCGCCCACAGACCTAGCATCCTAGGACGCCGTAGGCATAGCGCATTCCGCCATACCGCCGTGGATCTTGGACTATCTCGGCCCATAGGGGCGGAAAGATTGCGAGACTCCAATCCGGTCGGGGGGCTGCGGGGCGGGGGAGCGGCCGCGGAAGCCACGCGCGTCTGCCGCTTCGTCTGCGTTACGCTGTAGCGGCTGCCGGGCCTCTAGCGCGGCTGCATCGGGACGTGGCGCAGTTTGGTAGCGCACTTGACTGGGGGTCAAGGGGTCGTGGGTTCAAATCCCGCCGTCCCGACGCAGGTCAGAGGCTTGATCGTAAACGCCATCTGGACTCTATGGACCAAGCCGATCTCTGCTGGCTGATCCTGGCGAACCTTGACTGCCGTCAGGGGTGTTCGTGATCTCCCGACCGCCGCCTGAGTTCGTGGCTGCCCATCGCCTTGGCCGCCGCCCAGCTGGGCCGCTACCTGGACGAACGCAGTCGAGTATGCGACGCCGGCCGAGACGGTCGGCGCGGGACGGCGTGACCCGCGGTCAGGACTCGTTCGTTAGGTCCCGGTCTTCCAGTTCCCAGGCGTAATCGAGCATGTGCCATTGCGTCACCGTACGATGTCATCCGTCGATCGCAGGCCGCCCGTCCGATGCCGCCGGCCGCAGCGGGGCGACGGCGGAGGGTCTCGACGGCGATCCCGTTGCGCAGCGCGAGCACCAGGCCGGCCGCGGCATCGAGCCGGTCGGTCAGGTCGCCAGCTGGTCGGTCGCGACCCGTTGCCAGACCGGGATCCGCCGATTGGCTTGCGCCGACGCGGAGACACGCACCGTCTGGATGCACTGAACGGGGCCGTAGGATCCGAGCATGACAAACCCCGCGAAGTTCTTCGCGGACGCCGACCTGTCCGGCGCGGTGTTCCGGGAGACCGACCTGAGCCGGGCCCGGATGTACGGCGTACTGCTCACCGGGGCCAACCTCGACGGCGACATCACCGGCCTGGTCGTCAACGGGGTCGAGGTCGCCCCGCTCATCGAGGCCGAGCTGGACCGCCGCCACCCGGAACGGATCGCCCTACGGGCCACCACTCCGGAAGGCCTGCGGGCCGCAGTGGACGTGCACGAGACACTGTGGACGGACCTGATCGACCGGGCCCGGGCAATGCCCGACGGCGACCGGCACCGCTCGATCAACGACGAGTGGTCGTTCACGCAGACGTTGCGGCACGTCATCTTCGTCATCGACGCCTGGTTCGGCAACGCGGTGCTGGGCCGGGCCGACGCCTTCCACCCGATCGGCCTGCCAGCCTCCTTCACCACCGACGGCGCCTCCTACGGCATCGACCCGCAGGCCGACCCCGGCTTCGAGGAGGTGGTGCGGGTGCACGCGCAGCGTCTGGACGGCCTGCGCGGGTTCCTGGCCGACGTCACCCAGGACGAGCTGGACCGCGTCCGCGACACCAACCCGGCGCCCGGGTGCCCTCCGCCGGGAAACCGCACCGCGGTCGAGTGCCTGCACGTGCTGTTCTCCGACGCTTGGGCCCATCACCAGTTCGCACTGCGCGACTTGGCGGTTATCGAAGCTCGATCGTGAGCGGCAGCAGCACCGACCGTCGGGCCGCTGTACGGCCCGACGAGCCGGGGAGTGGCGGCCTCACTCCTCCATGCCACAGCCTGTGGACCAGATGTGGACCACACGGACCTCACGGGCCGACCACTCACGCGGATCCGTGCACTTGCCGCTCGAGGGCAGCACACCCGGTTGACCTCGACAAACGTCAAACCCAACGTCCTGGGGGTCAAGGGGTCGTGGGTTCAAATCCCGCCGTCCCGACAGAGAAATCGCAGGTCAGGGCCACACAGGGCCACCGTAAGACCGACTGAGTTCGATCTCTGACCGTAATTTGACCGTGGGACACGACATCACGCCGCGGCATACGCGGTCAGCTGGGTGGACTTGATGGCCAAGATCCCGGCGGAGCTTCCGGCCCTTTGAACATTCCGCGTGAGCGAAACGCAATTCCGGACACGGGCGGTGGTGACGTGTCCTTTCTCAAATGATCTTAAGCGGTCTCAATTCTGTTGAGGCATCCCGGCGGTTCGTCTCATCTATCTGAGGTGCGCGGGCTACCGTTATGCCCGGAAACTACGCCTATGTAATTTCCGGGGGTATGACATGACTGCTCCCCCTGGCCGGTGCGCCGTGACGTAGCGACGCGTTGGAGTTGGGCTTCGTCGATGACGACGGCGAGGCTTGCCTAGAGCCGTTGGCCACCTGCTGGGGCAGGCCATTTGAGTCCGGCGCCGCGGTGGTGCGCCGGTTCTCGTCGTACAAGGGGCAGAGCAACTTTCCTGGGCTGTGGTGGTCGGCGACCACGGGTGATCACGTCGGGTTCGAGTCCTGGCTGGAACGCGATCACGTGATGATGCTCGAAGCCCAACCGTTCAAAGGGAGCGGACAGGGCGGGGAGCCCGAAGCGCCCGGCACCGATCTCTCGCTCGCGTGCCAGGTTCGCCAGCTCCAGAGAAAAGACGACCGCGGTACTGACCCAGCGATCCAGTGAACGACCGCCGACGCAGGAAGCCATCGAACGGACCTGATTTCGCTGGCTCCTGGCCGAGCCTACATCCCAGTCTCCTTGCGAGGGCCGTTGTTGATGCGACTCAATGTGCCGCACCGAGATTCCCGGTGGGCTAGTAGAACGTCGTCCGGCGGCGACGAGTCGGCCGTACGGTGACGAATCCGCGGGGCGTCGGTAGATCCATCGCTCGTGCCCCCACCTGGAATTCCGACGCGGTCCGATCCTCGTGAACCAGGCTGCTCAGCGGCTTGATGTATCGAGAATAGCCCTGCCTCCAAAGGGGGATAGGCCCCCGAGGGCGGGCGGGTCGAATGGATAACCGGCAGGAAAGAGGAGCCATCGGTCAAACCCAGACACGCCGTGAGTGTTCGCCGATCCGGCCGGCCATCCCCTCCCTATCCATTGAGGCTCTGCACGATGAGGTCCGGCAAGGGCTCGACGGTGGCTGACTTGCCCGCAGCGGCGAGGGTCTTGGCGTGGGCCTCGGGGACCATCGGCGGAAGTCGAGAGCCCAACCGTTCGAGCAGCGCCTCACGCGCCGCGCACAGCTTCGCCGCGATATCGGTGCGGCCGTCTGCGAGCGCGATCGCGGCCAAGCCTTCGACACACCACGATAGGTAGATGGGATTGCCGATCTCCTGAAACGTCCGCGCGCTCTCCGAAAAGTGCGCCCGGGCTGGCTCGAGCCGATGCTCACCCAGCGCCAGGTGTCCAAGTTGGGTAGTGGAGATCGCGATCGTCCACCGATCATTGAACATGCGGGCAATCCTCAGTGACTCCTCAGCCAGGGAACGCGCGCGCTGCGCGTCCCCTAGGCCGAGGGCCGTATGGCTCATGTGTGAGAGGAGTTGGGCCGCGATCCGTTCGTCACCGCGATCGCGGTAGAGCTGGTGTGCTCGCTCGTGGAATTGAAGGGATGATTCGAACCGACCCTGAAACTGGGCGATGGTGCCGAGCTGTCGCAGTATCTCGCCCACCCGTCCCGGGTCGTTGAGGTCTTCGAAGATCGTCAGCGCTTCTTGCGCGACCGCCTCGGCCCCCACGAGATCGTGCTTCTGCTTCTGCCAGGCCAGCGCGACCAACGCATTGCCGATCCCTCGCATGTCGCCAAGCTCACGCATCGTCTCGAGCGCCCGCTCGGCCAGTTCACGCGCCATATCAGACTTGCCTACAGCGAACTCATCGTAGGAGAGGTCGAGCACGATGCCGGCGCGCTGCGCGAGCTCGCCCGAAACGGACACGTCATCCAAGATGGACAGAGCCGCTTCGTGATCTCGGATCGCGTCGGCGTACCGATGCTCGCCGCGGGCGAGGTTTCCGCGCACATTGAGCGCCTTGGCCAAATCCGTCGCACTCGCCGATCTCCCCAGGGCCACCGCCTGCTCGGCACGACCATGCGCCTCCACGAAGTCGGATTGCTCGATGGCGAGCCTCGCGGCGCCGATCAGCGCTCCGACGCGGCCCCCTCCGTCGAGGGCCAAGGCGGCGGCCAGCCAACGACGTCCCTCGGTGAGGTAGCCACGTTCAAGCCAGAACGGCCACAACGCGCCCACGAGTCGCAAGGCCTGCTCGCCATCGCCGTTCGTCAACGTCCATCGCAGGGCCGCTCTGAGATTATCGTGCTCTGCTTCGGGTTGCTTGGCGCCTTCTGCGAATTCGGCGTAGTAAGCCGCGTGTCTCCTGTGGACAGGCCCGGCCTCGCCGACCGCTTCGAGCTGCTCAATCCCGAATTCGCGAATAGTCTCCAGCATCGATATGCGCTCCTGCTGGGCAATCACCAGGCTGGACTCAGTTAAGCGTTCCAGTCTTTCGACGGGTACTCGGCAAACGCGCCCGACCGCGTCAAGTGAGCCGCCACCCACAAAGACACTCAGCGCCCGGAAGAGCTCCTGCTCCGGATTGGACAGAAGTTGATAGCTCCAGTCGATCGCGTCACGCATGGTCTTGTGGCGGTCAGGTAAGTCACGGGGCCCGCCGGACAGCAGCGCAAGCCGCGGCGTCAGCCGAGCCAGCAGCGCAGCCGGTGAGAGCACCCGCAACCGTGCGGCCGCGAGCTCGATCGCAAGTGGGATTCCCTCCAGTCGCCGGCAGATCTCAGCAACGTCACCGGCAGCGTCGGCAGGCAGGCCGATACCCGCATCGCGGGCCCGCTCGCCGAAAAGTGAGATGGCCGAGGAAATCTCCAATGGCGCTAAGCGATACTCGCGCTCCCCGCGTACGCGAAGGGGTACCCGTGACGTAATCATGGTTCGCACAGAAGGGCAGGTGGTCAACAGGTCGAGCACGCTCGTCCTTGCGTCGATGACGTGCTCGAAGTTGTCCAACAGCAGCAAGATATTCCGATGGCGCAACGCGGCGGCGAGCCTGTCGGAGAGCGGTGTTGCATCGCGATCCTCGATTCCGAGCTGGGTGGCGATCGCGGCGACGACCAGATTGGAGTCGCGCAAGGGGGCCAGGTCGACGAAGTAGACTCCCTCGCGAAAGTCGCCCTCGACCTGACTGGCGACCTCGATCGCGAGCCTGGTCTTGCCCACCCCACCAGGGCCGGTCAATGTCAACAGTCGGGTCGGATCGCGCCGAAGCACCTCAACCAGCGCGGCTGTCGTGCCGGCGCGGCCGACGATGGCGGTGAGGGGCTTGGCGAACGCCCGATGCGGTGGGGGCGTTACGACCGCTACCGGCCGAGCGGCCGACATCAGCCTTCTACGGTGCTCGTCATCGAGCTTCAGCGCGTCGGCAAGCAGGGTTACGGTGTCGAGCCGTGGCGCACGTCGGGGATCCCGTTCCAGATCGCTGATCGCCCTCGGGCTGACCCCCGCGAGTTCGGCCAGCGCCTCCTGAGTGAGACCGGCGGCCAGTCGCAATTGCTTCAAGACGATCCCGAATCCCGGGTCCGAGGTGGTCACAGTTACCGTCCAGCGAACGGTGAGTGCTCGGTGAGCTCTCGTCATGGCGAGCCTACTGCCGAACGATGAATCTGAGTGCATGTCGACAGCAGCAAGCCTCAAGACACTCGGCCGCCGACTGACGGAAGAGCTGCTCAGCCAGGGTGACCTCGCGGTCGCCGATGAACTGTTCGCTGCGGACTGCGTCGACCATCGCCCTGGAAGCGACGCGGTCGGTCCGGACAGCGTGAAACAGTTCGTGACCGAGATGCGCAACGCGTTCCCGGACCTCTACGGGTACGTCGAGGGCCAGTTCGTGGACGGTGCAGTCCTTGTACAGCGGATTACCGTCAGCGGAACCCAGAGCGGTCCATGGTTCGGCCTCCCTGCCACGGGTAAGCGGGTCAGCTTCGATGTCATACACATCGCCAGGGTGGGGCCTGACGGCAGGATCGCAGAATCATGGTCGGTCGGTGACGAGCTTGGGCTGCTGCGCCAGTTGGGTCAGGTGGACGTGCCTGGCCCTTGAGGTCCGGGGCCCGATTGTGCGCGTTGCTGCGGTCGGCTTCAGCCGCACGGAGAAGCAGATTTAGGAACTGCGGCCGCCACGTACGACGACTCGGACACGCCGTCAAACCAACGCAACGCCGGGTGAGCCAACAAGCCCGTGGCACACATCTCGTCTGGAGGTAATACCAATGAATCGTTCCCCTGCCGCCACTGCCGGCCTGGTCATTTGCGCACTGCTCGGTGGACTACAGGTCATCGCAAGCCTGGCGGGCCTCACGATGGACAGCGCGCCACCACTCGCCATCGTCATCACTGGTGGCGTGTTGGGACTCATCACGCTCGCGGCGGTCGCTCCGGCCTGGCGCGGTAGCCGAGGCGCGCTACTGCTCGTCATGGCCTCCCGTGCGGCTGCGGCGCTGCTGGCCTCACCCGCGTTATTCATCGACCCCTCCGACTTGGTTCGGGTCGTCGTGGCCATCGCCATCGCAGTGACTCTCGTCGGCATCTGGCTGCTCGCCGCTACGCTACGCCGGACCCCGGCTCGGGCATCCGGATAGAAGGCCGGGTGGTCACATTTGACCAGCGAGCCAAGTCATCAGCGTGCTCGCTTGTCGACCACACATCGCAGGCAAGCTTGTCGCGGCCCAGCATATGCGCTGACCTGCACAGGGGCCTGCGTGGCTCCACTGCTGGCACCGTTTGCGGATCTGTTCAGCGCCCCGTACCTGGCCTCGGGCCTTCAGCCGCGAGTCCGCGACCGACTTTGTCTTCACCGCTCCCACGCTGGTCGGAAGCGACGCGGCCACGCCGTCGTTACCGCAGGGCGCGGAAACGCCGTGACGCCTAGCCTCCGGGCTCTCGGGATTGTCCGCTGGCTACCAACCGGGGGCCAGCCCGACATTGACCACGCCTACTTCACAGAGAGGAAATGATCATGCCTGGCGGATTCTGGAGTCGCCACAGTTGGAAGTTTCTGCTGTTCCTAACGGTCCTGGTAGGACTGCTCGGCGCAAGGGACCTGATCTTCGGAATAGATGCCGTACAAGCGTACCTGCTGGCCGTCACCGGACTCACCGCGGACGAGATCCGCGCCACGAGTGAGCCTCTCGCCACACTGATTGATGTCATCACTCGACTCTTCGGCCTCCAGGAAATCCTGCTCAGTCTCCTCGGGGTCGCCATCCTCTTGATCCCTTTCCGCCGGGGAGCGCGATGGGCGTGGTACGCGATGTGGACGTTCCCTCTCCTCGGCGCGGCACTAGCGCTCACTTGGCTGATGATCGAGCGGCAGCCAAACGCCCCACTGCCACCCCCGGCGTGGTCGGGCTGGGTGTTCTTCGGCCTCTTTGCGGCCCTTCTGTGGGCCTCCGGAGGAGCCTTCCGCGGCTCGCAGGACAATGGGCGTCCCAGCGGCGGTGTAAACGGCGACGAGGCGCGGCTCCGTGGCGGTTGATGTTAAGGCCGCGTCGCGGTCTGGATCAGCAGCCGGGCACCGAGCCGGGCCACGTCCTCTGTGATCTCGCTCAGGTCCCGGCCGGAGCCGAAGATCGCGTCGATCTCAGCATGGATCCTGTCGGTAGGTGATACCCGTGACGGCACGGGCGTAGCCCTTCCGAGTTGGTGGCCAGTGCCGCCGCCCTGGCCGGTTGCGAGGATCCGCTGGAGGCGGAGTTGGCCGGCGCGTTGTTCGTGGCGATGGCGGTGGCCGGTGGTGATGACGCAGTACCTGCTTTCGTGCAGGCGTTCATCCCGGCGATCGAGACACGTGGCTGCGACGCGGCGCTGATGATGCTGACAGCGATCGGTGCCGCGGCCGGCGGCGTTCCCGTGCCGGCCGGGGCCGGGGAGTTGGAGCAGCCGGTGCGCGCGCCGGTTCATTTACGCGGCTGTATGACACCGAGGGGACCATGTCGGGTGTTGGTCGGGGGTCGAGAAGGTGCTCGACGCAATAGTGATTGACACTGTGGGGTAATGGTCCGGACGTTCTGGCGGACCAGCCCTGGGAGGAACCATGGCGGACAAGGCGATCGTCCGACTGCCGCGGCGAGCAGGGGCGTTCCGCCTCGAGGAGGCCGCACCCGGCGTGGCCGGCCTCGAGGTCCAGCACGACACGCCCGCCGGCAGCATCGTCAGCGGCGACCGGGAGGCGCTCGACGCCCTGGCTGCCACCGGCGCCCGGGTGAAGCTGCTGCCGGACACGAACCTCATCCGCATATACGACCACGTAATCGACGTGGAAGCGGGCGACGTCCTCGACGAGGTGCCCACCCTGGCCCGGGTGCCGCGCGCGGGACGCGCCGACTGGCCGCACTTCCTGGTGCAGCTCGACGGGCCGCCGATCCCGGGGTGGATCGACGCCATCGAGGCGTGCGGGGTCGACGTCGTCGAGCCGATCGGGGCCTACGGCCTGTTCGTGGTCGGTGACGCCGAGCATATGGCCGAGGTTGGCGCCCTCGACTTCGTCGCCTGGTGGGGCCCGTTCGAGCCGGCCTGGCGGGTGGCGCCGCCGCTGCGTACCGCTCGCGGCACCGTCCCCGTGCGGATCGGGGTGTGCCCGCCCGACCACGTGGACGAGATCGTCGCCGCCGTGGAGGGCGCCGGCGGCTCGGTGCGCCACGTCCGCACCGCCGACCCCGGCCAGGCCCGGCCCGGACTGGTCGCCCGGATCGCAGTGCTCTCGGCCGACCTCGACGCCGCCGCCGCCCGTAACGACATCGCCCGGCTGCCATGGGTCCGCTTCGTCGAGCCCGACGAGCCCATGGAGCTCGACGACGAGCGGTCGGCCCAGATCATCGCCGAGTCCTTCACGGGGGCCGGCGCCGCGGCCGTGCCGACCACCGGGTACGGCGCCGTCCTCACCGGCGTCGGCATCGACGGCAACGGCGTGACGATCGCAGTGGTCGACTCCGGCATCGACACCCACGTCAACATGACATTGCATCCGGACCTGCGGGGCCGGCTGGCGTTCTTCGTCGACCAGACCGCCGGTGCGGCCACCGCCGACCGGAATGGCCATGGCACCCACGTCGCATCGATCGCCGCCGGCGACGGCACCACCGGCGACACCGATCCGGGCGGGTTCACCCTCGGGCTCGGGGTCGCCCCCGGCGCCCAGGTGGGTTCTCTCAACGTCCTCGGCGCCGGCAGCGCAGCCATCGACTTCTCCGACCAGATCGCCAACGCCGTCACCACCGGTGCCCGGGTGATGAACAACTCGTGGGCGGCAGCACCAACAACGAGGGCTACGTCAGCCAGGCTGCCGAGGTCGACAGCGGCGTCCGCGACCCCGACCCGGCGACGGCCGTCCAGGAGCGGATCGTGGTCGTCTTCTCTGCCGGCAACAACGGCGGGTTCCCCCGTTCGATCACGCGGCCCCACGAGTGCAAGAACGCCATCGTCGTCGGCAACTCGCTCAACGCTCGGCCCGGAGAGCTTTTCGTCGGCGACGATGTCCGGGGCATCTCGCCATCGTCGAGCCGCGGGCCCGCGGCGGACAACCGGATGCTGCCGCACGTGGTGGCACCCGGCACCGACATCGTGGCCGCCCGCTCGTCGGTCGACAAGGACCCGGTGACGCCCGGCGTGCAGCAGAACCGGGCGGCCTACATCGATGCCGGCGGCACCACACACGCCCAGCACACCGTCATGACCGGCACCTCCATGGCAGCCCCCCACGTCTCGGGCCTCAGCGCGCTGTTGGTGGAGTGGTGGCGGAACCGCACCGGGCAGCCGCCGTCGGCCGCCTTGGCGAAGGCCCTGCTCGTCAACACGGCCGAGGACATCGCCGGTGGTCCGAACTGGCGCCGGCTACCCAACGCGTGGACGGCGGCCGGGGCGAACTTCCGACTCTCGGGCATGGGGATTAACCCGGCGCAGCTGGCGGAGCAACAGCCGCCGCCGGCCGCCACGCCCTGGTCGACCATGAACCAGGTGGCGAGCGTCGCGGCCATCGCCAACCCGGGCGACTGGTTCTACGCGGCAGGGACCGACACGATCACCATCCGGACAGTCTCCGGTACCGCCGCCATGGGACGGATCAGCGCCCTCGACCCCACCCCCTTGGCGAACGTCCCGAACAGTGACCAGGGGTGGGGCCGGGTCAGCTTCGACAACCTGTTCCTCACCGCGCCGGCGTCAGACCGTGGCCCGCGGATCGTGGTCGACGAGCGGCTCGGCTTCGACACCAACGGCCAGGAGTGGACCATCCGGGTCGCGGCTGTCGACACCACCCGTCCGCTGCGGATCACCGTGTCCTGGACCGACGCCCCCGGCGCCGCCGGCGCCAACCCGGCGCTCCAGAACGACCTCGACCTCGAGGTCACCGAGACGGCCACCGGGAACGTGTTCCGCGGCAACGTGTTCGCCAACGGCTTCTCCACTACCGGCGGCGCCTTCGACACTCTCAACAACACCGAGTGCGTGTACATAGCCAACCCCAACGGCGTGTACGAGGTGACGGTCATCGCCGGCACGCTCCGGGCCGACGCCCGGCCCCCGTTCGCGGCGGCGACCCCGTGGCAGGACTTCGCCTTGGTCCTCGACAACGCCGAGGTCCCGGCCGACGAGCCGGTTGACGTCGCCCTTTGCCTCGACCGCTCGGGCTCGATGGTGTGGTCCGGCTATGTCGACGTCACCCGCACGTCGGCGCGAAGCTTCGTCGACCTCATGGCGATCGACGACGCACTCGGCGTGGCCAGCTTCGGCTCGACCGCCACTGATGACTTTCCCTCCACCAGCCCGGCCTCGTTGCGGACGATCGCCACCCAGGCCGACCGCGACGCCGCCACCGCCGCGATCACCGGGCTGTCCTTCGGCGGCTCGACGATGATGGGCCCGGGCCTGCAGCGGGCCGCCGACGTGCTGCCGCCGGGCGCGGGGCGCAAAGCGATCGTCCTGCTGTCGGACGGCTACGACAACGGCACCCCCGACGCCCGCACCGTCGCCGGCGGCCTGCCGGCGGACGTCGCCGTGTACTCCTGTGCCATGGGCCCGCTGTCGGACCAGACGCTCCTGGCGGACGTCGCCGCCAGCACGAGCGGCCGGTACCTCTATATGCCCACGATCGACGACCTGTTCCTGATCCTCAACGTCATCCGGCAGCAGGTGACCGGCGACGGGTTGGTGGTCAACGAGCGGCACACAGCGTCGGCCAGCCGGGTCGGGGCGTGGGTCGAATCGGCGGCGACCGAAGCCACCTTCCTCGTCAACTGGGCCGACCCCAAGCTGTCGTTCTCCGGGCGCGACCCGAAGGAGGCCGACGAGATCGACGTGCGGCTCCGGATGCCCAACGGGAGGGTGGTCCACCCGTTCGATCCCTCGGTGCGGCGGCTGGAGGGCCCCGGCCACGTCGCATTTCGGGTCGAGGAGCCACTGGCCGGCCAGTGGTGGGTCGAGGTGGCGACGGCCCGGCGCACCCACACCCAGTACGCCGTCGGCGGGTTTGTCCGCTCGCCGATCCGCGTCGACGCCGCGATCAACCCCCAGCGCCCCCTGCGGCGGACGCCACTCGACGTGCGCGTCGACGTCTGGGGCGGCGCCCGCGGCGTCGTCGACCTCACCGGGAAGGTGTGGCTGACGCTGCCGACGTCGTGGCCGGGCAAGCTGGTCACCGACTACCGGCGGCGGCTGAAGACCCTGCCGACCTTGCGGTCGGTGCGCCGAGACGTCGTGCCGCCCGATCTGCGGGAGGCGCTGGCGATCAGCCAATCCATGCAGAAAGAGGGCAAGGCGGCCATCGCCCACTGCACCAAGTGCACGTCGCTGAAGAAGCCGGTTCCGCCGACCCCACCGGGCGGTGGCGGTGGCGGCGGGTTCATCGTCACCCCTCCGGGTGGTAGCGGCGCGACCGTGGTCACGCCCCCTCGGCCGGGTGGAGGCGGAGGAGGCTCGGTCGTCGTTTTGCCCGGGGCGGCCCTGGCCGTCGGCGGGCCGACCACGTTGCAGGCGACCGTGTCCGGGGCTCTCTACCCCGGCAGCGTCAACGCCAAGGTCATCGTCCAGGGCACCACGGCGGCCGGCGTCCGCTTCGTCCGGACGACGATGCGCTCCGCCCGGATCGCGTAGGGGAGGGCGGCGGTGGCAGAGGACTTCGCGATCAACGTCGACTTCGCCGTGTTGCGCCGCGCGAACGGCTCGCCACGGATGCTCCTCGCCTGGGGCGACCGCGTCCGTGTCCTCGACCGAACCGCGACCAAGGTTGAGGTCGAGGTCACCGATTTCAAGGAGCAGCCGGACGGGAGCATCCGGGCGGTGGCGGCCTCCGGCTTCCTCAAGCGGAAGATCCGCGTCGACGGGGCCGACCGGCAGGTGGCGCTGCCCGAGGGCGAGGTGCGCGTCCTGCAGGTCGCGTTCGTCGACGTCCAGCAGGGCGACGGTGCGCTGGTGCAGACGCCGTCGGGCAAGCTGATAACGATCGACGGCGGGGAGAACCAGCTCTTCGCCAGGTTCCTCTCTGGGCGGTTGCGCGACACCTCGCCCGCAGCGCGCCGGCCGATCGACGCCATGGTGGTGACCCACGGCGACGCCGACCACTTCGCCGGGCTCTCGAGGATCCGCCAGTCCGAGACCGAGGAGGGCCTCGCCGACCACAAGCGTCTGTTCATCCACCCCGTGCGTGTGTTCCACAACGGGCTGGTGAAGCGGCCGTCCTCGGTGCCGGAGCTCGAGCAGCTGGGGCCGACGAAGAAGGCCGGCGGTCGGACGATCCTCACCGGCCTCGTCGACAACCCGCTCGACGTGCCCGCCAGCGGCATGAACAAGCACTTCAAGGCGTGGCGGAAGGCGCTCGAGGGGTGGCAAGCGGCCGGGCCGATCGAGTTCCGGCGGCTGGCACGCGGCACCGACGACGCCTTCGACTTCCTCGCCGAGGACGGCATCGCCGTCGAGGTGCTCGGCCCACTCGAGACCCAGGCGGGGAACGTATCCGGGCTGGCCTTCCTTGCCAAGCCCAAGGAGGGCAGGCCGCTCGCCCATCTCGACTTCGAGCCTGGTTCCCTGAGCGCGTCCCACACGATCAACGGGCACTCCGTCGTGCTCCGCCTCCAGTTCGGGAACGTCCGGATGCTGTTCGCCGGCGACCTCAATAACGCCGCCGAGGAGGCGCTCCTGGCCGAGCTCGCGGCAGGGCGAATCGACCTGGAGTCGGAGGTGCTCAAGGTCCCCCACCACGGCTCCCACGAGTTCGCTCCGGGCTTCCTCGCCGCGGTCTCCCCCGTGGTCTCCGTGGTGTCGTCGGGCGACGAGACCTCGCGCACCGAGTACATCCACCCGCGGGCGACCCTCATGAACGCGCTCGGCCGGCACGCACGCGGCGACGCCAGCGTCGTGTTCGTCACCGAGATGGTCGCCTTCTTCGAGAT
>JAXIPB010000064.1:0-18220 GCA_045403155.1 Micromonosporaceae bacterium | reverse complement strand
GATGCCCTTGCACCGGCAGTACAGGATCAGCGCCAGCATCACCCGCGGGTGAAACGGAGGCCGGCCCCGCCCGTCGGCGCGGTAGGCCGCCTCGAACGCGGATAGGTCCAGCACATCAACCATGGCCAGGATGTCCCAAACCAGATGATCGGCCGGCAGAAGGTCATGGGCCGATACCGGCAACAGCGCACCCTGCCGGCCCCGATCATTGGCGATCCACGCACGCGGCATGCGACTAAACTACAACAATAGCGGTAGATCTATCGATACCATGCATATAATAACAAAGCATCGGACCTCATGTCACGCTACGTGGTGGGCATCCAACCTCATGAGACCTGATCCCGACGGCAGGCCGACAGGGCAAAACTCGGCCCCCCGGGGGATTGACATATCCCACCGACCAATTCCGCCCCAGGCTCCAGGACGACCACATAGCCGCTTGGATCAAGCTCGGCGCGACGATCTTGGAGAAGCAGTGATCATGTTGACGCGGGCGCGTCCGGGCTCGCAGGCTTGACTCGTGATCTGCCCGGATTGTCGAGCGCAGCGGCACGAGAAGTGCCGGGGCGGAAACTGGTGTGACTGCCAGCATCGCGAGCCCCAACCGACGCCGCCGGTGACCGGCCCGGCGGGCGAGTAACGATGCGGCGGATCTGGCCCTACCAGGCCACGCTTGATGACGTCGCGCTCCGGGACGCGTACGCACCGGATCGCGCCCGCCCCGTCCTACGGGTCAACTTCGTGTCCAGCCTGGATGGCGCGACCGAGGTGGGCGGATACTCACGGGGGTTGTCGAGCGACGCCGACCGGATTGTGTTCTCGCTGCTGCGTACCCTCGCCGACGCCGTCATGGTGGGCGCGGGGACCCTGCGCCATGAGGGGTACGGACCGGTCAAGCTGGCGGCCGAGGCCGTCGGGTGGCGGCGGCAACAACGGCTCGCCGAGCATCCCACACTTGTGATCGTCTCGTCGTCGCTGGACGTTGACCCGGATCAAAAGATGTTCGTCGATGCGCCGGTACGCCCGATCGTGCTCACTCACGCGGGGGCGCCGGCCGAGCGGCGGGACGCGATACGCACAGTGGCAGACGTTGTGACCTGCGGCGAGTCGTTCGTCGATCTCGCCGCTGGCCTAGCCGAACTGCGCCGTCGAGGGCTGGACCAGGTGCTCTCCGAAGGAGGCCCCCATCTGTTTGGCGCATTGCTCGCCGCCGATCTCGTCGATGAGCTCTGTTTGACCCTCTCGCCGCTTCTCGTCGGAGCGGGACCGGGCCGTATCGTGGCTGGCGCCGGCCGGTCCGAGCCGCTGCCTATGCGGTTGATCCACGTCATCGACGCCGGCGCCGACGCACCCGGCGTGCTGTTCACCCGGTACATCCGCGCCCGGTGACACGCCGGACTATCCACAGGGCAGACGGCGCCGAAACGGACCGGCTGTGCACAGCCGTTTGCGATCTACGGCGTCGCCGGACATGGTGGCGCCGGCGAGGCTAGCCGGTCGTAGGCGCGGCAGCTTCCGGAACTCGTCGTGTCCTCTCCGACGGCACCCGCTCCAAGGATCTGATCTTCAAGCGCGAGATGTACCAGTCGTGGGAATCCCGTCGTACTGGGTGATTGATCCCGACGCGGCACTGCTGGCGGTGTACGAGATAGAAGGCGGCGCCTACCGCCGTACGGGCGAAACGTGGGGCGACCAGCGCATGACGTTGGCCAGGCCATTCGCAGTCACCGTGTCCCCCGCCGACCTGATAGCTGACCGATAGACCGATTTGCGGGTATACGACCGGAATCGCGGGGCGCGCGGGTCCAACCTTTCGTCGCACGTCTGAGGCACAGTCTTGTGAACGGCGGAGTCGTGTCAACGACCAGCACGAGGCGAGCATGAGGCGCGGGCGAGGCGAGGGGAGCGCGGATGGATCAGGGCGAGACGGTCGGGCGGGTGCTCGGTACCTTCGACGCCACCCCGCTTCAGTTCTGGGTGGCGGTTCGAGAGGGCGCCTACCTGCAGCTCGATGACGTCGTCGTCACCACCCGCGACCTGCCCACCGGTGGCGGCCTTACAGGGCAATCAATCGCCATCGCCGGCGTCGTGACGCAGGTTCGAGCGCGCCACGAGGGGGCGACGTTCGACTCCGATGTCTTCGCCATCGCCGAGGGAACACTGCCGGCCCAGGTGCAGGAGGCGGCCGAGGTCACCACAACCAGGGTGGAACCGGAGATCTACGTGCCGCCGGCCCCGGGAGCGCTCGTCAGACGTGCGGCCGGTCCAGAGCGCGAGGGTGCCCTCTACTTCGACCGGATGGAGCGCCGCATCCCGGTCGGGGTCGGCCGGGACGGCGAGCCACTCTTCGTGAATGCAGAATTCCTCGACGGCACCCGGGGCGCGCACGTCTCCATCTCCGGGATCTCCGGCGTAGCCACCAAGACCAGCTTCGCCACCTGGCTGCTCTACTCGGTTTTCCGCTCCGGCGTGCTCGGTGGTCCGGGCGAGACCGCCAACACCCGGGCCCTGATCTTCAACGTGAAGGGCGAGGATCTCCTTTTCCTGGATCACCCGAACACCAAGGTGGACGCGGATACCCGCGCCGCGTACGCCCGGATTGGCCTCGACGCCGGAGCGTTTCCGGATGTCTGCGTCTACGCCCCGCCGCGTGCGGGCGATCTCACCGGCTCGCCCGATGTGGCGAGCCGGCTCACCGGAGTGGACGCGTTCTACTGGACGGTCGCCGAGTTCTGCGCCGATCGCCTTCTCCCCTACGTCTTCGCCGATGCCGACGACGATCGGCAGCAGTACACGATGGTCGTGCACGCGGTCACCGCATACCTGCATCGGAACGCACAACCGGCCGACGGCGGCGTCGTCATCGACGGCATCCGCGTGGCCTCGTACCCCGACCTGGTCGACGTCATCAGGGAGCGACTCTCCGATGAGGACACCCGCTCCCAATGGGCGGGGCCGGCGGTCGGGTTGGGCACGGTCAACGCCTTCCTCCGCCGCCTCATCGGCAGCACCCGCGACATGTCCAGGTTGATCCGGGGCGATCTGCCGACCAACCGTCGACACGGCATCAACACGGCCGAGAGCGCTCAGGTCACCGTCGTGGACCTGCACAATCTGCCGGACCGCGCACAGCGCTTCGTTGTCGGCGTGATCCTCAAGAGCGAGTTTGACCGCAAGGAGAAGGCCGGCACCGCCAAGCCGCTCCTCTTCGTGGTTCTCGATGAGCTGAACAAGTACGCACCACGGGAGGGCTCAAGCCCGATCAAGGATGTGCTCCTCGAGATCGCCGAACGCGGGCGCTCGCTGGGTGTGGTCCTGATCGGCGCGCAGCAGACCGCGAGCGAGGTCGAGCGGCGCATCGTGGTGAACTCCGCCATCAAGGTCGTTGGGCGCCTCGACGCCGCGGAGGCATCGCGCCCGGAGTACGGATTCCTACCGCAGGCGCAGCGCCAGCGCGCCCTGATCGCCAAGCCTGGCACCATGTTCATCAACCAGCCCGACATCCCCGTGCCACTGGTGGTCGAGTTCCCCTTCCCGGCGTGGGCGACGCGCCCATCCGAGGCCGGTGCACCGCCCAACCACACCCTTCGCTCGCTCACCCAGGCCGCCGACCCATTCGCCGTCGTGGCCGCCGCGAACGGTCCCGTTGACGAGATTCCATTCTGAGGCGGCGCAATGAAGATCCTGCACACCTCGGACTGGCACGTCGGGAAGGTCCTTAAGGGACAGTCACGGGTCGGTGAGCAGATCGCCGTCCTCGCGGAGGTCGTCGGCGTAGCCGAGGCTGAGCGGCCGGACCTCGTCGTCGTCGCTGGCGACCTCTATGACACGGCGGCGCCGACGGCCGAGACCAAGAAGATCGTGGTACGGGCATTGACCGCGCTCCGCAGGAACGCCGACGCCGTCGTGGTGATCGCCGGCAACCATGACCACGGCGCCGAGATCGATGCCCTACGCCCCTGGGCCGATGGTGTTGGGGTGACGCTTCGTGGAACGGTCGGTAAGGCAGAGGACCATCTCGTCACGGGGGTGACATCCGCCGGCGAGCCGTGGCGCCTCGCCGCGCTCCCCTTCGTCTCGCAGCGCTTTGCCGTGCGGGCGTCTGAGATGTTCGAGCTGAGCGCGGCGGAGGCCTCGGCGACCTACGCAGACCACATCTCCCGACTTCTCGCGACGCTGACGGAGAGCTTCGGCGATGGAACTGAGACGATCAACCTCGCCACGGCCCATGTCACGGTCGTCGGCGGCAAGCTCGGCGGAGGCGAACGGGACGCCCACACGATCGAGGCCTACGCCGTCCCGTCGAGCGTCTTTCCGGTCACGACGCATTATGTCGCGTTGGGCCATCTGCACCGTAGGCAACAGGTCGTGGGCCCGTGCCCCGTGCACTACTGCGGCAGCCCGCTCGCGATCGACTTCGGCGAGGAGGAGAACACACCGTCGGTGTCCATCGTGGAGGTCGCCGCCTCGAAACCCGCCAAGGTTCGGGCGATGCCGATCAAGGCCGCCGTCAAACTGCGCACTGTGCGGGGCACGCTCGCCGAACTGGGCGCGTTGCCGGCCGACGACACGGGCTGGCTCCGGGTCTACGTACGGGAGCGGCCGCGGGCCGGACTCAAGGAGGACGTCCAGGCGCTGTTGCCGCGTGCGTTGGAGGTTCGAATCGACCCGCTGATGCTGCCCGAGCTGGCGGCGTCATCGCAGCGGGTGAGCAACGCAGGTCGATCCCCGCGCGAGCTTTTCGCCGAGTACCTCGCTATCAAGGGCGTCGCCGACGACGCCGTCGGCCGGTTGTTCAACCAGCTCTACGAGGAGGTGACCGCCCCGTGAGGCCATTGCGACTGGACCTGTCCGGGTTCACCGTCTTCCGCGAGCCGACCACTGTGGACCTCACCGACGCCGACTTCTTTGTCCTCGTTGGTCCGACCGGCTCGGGCAAGTCGACCGTGCTCGACGCCATCTGCTTCGCCCTCTACGGGACGGTTCCCCGCTGGGGCGACCGCCGCCGCATCGAGCACGCGCTTGCTCCTTCCACGGCCGAGGCGAAGGTGCGGCTGGTCTTCGAGGCGTCCGGGTCGAGGTTCGTCGCCACCCGTGTCGTGCGCCGAGACGGCAAGGGCAGGGTCTCGACCTCGCACGCCGGCCTCGAGCAGCTGCCACTGGGCTTCGATCTGTCCACATTCGACGCCGCCCCCACGGAACGCGGGGAGGCTGGGCTGGGCACAGTGCTGGCCGGCACGCCGGCCGAGATGGACGCCGCGGTCGCGGAGGCGGTCGGTCTGCCGTACGAGCAGTTCACCAGCTGCGTCGTGCTGCCGCAGGGCGAATTCGCCCGGTTCCTGCACGCCAAGCCAGCCGAGCGGCAGGAGATCCTGGTCAACCTGCTCGGCCTGCACGTCTACCAGCGCATAGGCGAGCGAGCCGGCGTGCTCCAGCGCGAGGCCGAGTCGAGGGCCGCGGCCGCACGGGGCGTGCTGACCGATCTCGCCGGCGCCGACGAGGCCTCGTTGGAACTCGCCGAGCGAGCCGTCACCACCGCGCGCAGGCTCATCGACAACCTCGAATCGGAGCTACCCGCGCTGATCGAGGCCGCAGTCGCCGGGGAGACGGCCCGCGCCACCCTCGCGGGCATCGAACGGGACATCGCGCTCCTCGCCGCCGTCAAAACGCCGACAGCAGCGGCCACGATAGGCGACGAGGTCGCGGCCGCCCGCGAGGCCGCGGACGCCTGCGACGCGGCGGTGCTGGCGGCCGAGGAGCGAGAGGAGAAGCTGCGGGCAGAGCTGATTGACGTCGGCGACCGCACCGCGCTGCAGCGGGTGCTCGATCTCCATGGGGATAGGTCCCGACTCGCCGCGCGGGTAAAGGAACTCGCCGCTGGCGTTGCCGCGGCGACGGCGGAACATGACAAGGTCTCCGCGGCGCTCGCGTCGGCCCAGGGGAAGGCGGAGAAGGCCGCACACGCGGTGGGCGTGACCAGGCACGCGGTCGAACAGGCGCAGACCGCCGACCGTGCCGCGGCGCTTCGGATGCACCTGACGGCCGGCGATCCGTGCCCCGTCTGCGAGCAGACGGTGTCCTCGGTCCCTGCGGTCTCGAAGGCGTCGGCGCTCACCGCCGCCCGGGCGAAGCTCGCCACGGCAGAGAAGGCGGCCGAGGCCGCGGTCAGGACCGTCAACGGCCACGACACCACCCTGCGCGAGCTGGATCGAAGCCTCGCCGCGGCCAAGGCGCAGCACGACGAGTCGGCGCGGCGGCTCGCCGCGCTGGCGGACCAGTTGGCCGGTGCCCCAAAGCTCGCCGCGGTCGAGTCCGCCCTCCTCGACGTAACCAACGCCGAACGCGCCGTCGCGGTCGCCGCCCACACCGTCCGCACGAGCCGGCAGGCGGCCCGCGTCGCCTCGAGCGGACTGAAGAAGGCGCAGGATCGGCTGCGCGCGGCCTGGCGGGACTTCGACGCGGTACGCGACACGCTGGTCACGCTCGGCCCGCCCGCGACGGACCGGGACGACCTCGTCGGCGCCTGGCTGGCGATGCAGGCCTGGGCCGGCGCGACATACCGGGCGCGGGGCCGGGCCCGCGAGGAAAGTCTTGCCGCCGCGGAGGCGGCGCTGTCCGCGATCAGCACGAGGGTTGGCCGGATCGACAGCCTGTTCGCGGAGTCCGGCGTCGATGATGTGCGCAGCACGGCCGATCCGGCGGCCTACCGGCAGGCGGCAGCGGTTGCGCTCGAACGGGCCACCGCCGGCCACCGGCGCATCCTCGAGCGGCGCGACCAGGCCATCCGCTTGGCCGCGCAGGTGGCCGAGCACGACCGAGCCGCGCAGGTGGCCAAGTCGCTCGCCCAGCACCTGCGCGCGAACCAGTTCGAGCGATGGGTCCTGACGGAAGCGCTCGACGCGCTGGTTCTCGGCGCCTCCCATATTCTGCGCGAGCTCTCGGCCGGGCAATACGATCTCACCCACGACAAGGGTGAGTTCTCCGTGGTCGACCACGCCGACGCGGGCCTGCACCGGGGCGTACGCACACTCTCCGGCGGTGAGACGTTCCAGGCGTCGCTGTCGCTCGCACTCGCGCTGTCGGAGCAGCTCTCCGGCCTCTCGACGGCGTCGGCCAGCCTAGAGTCGATCATGTTGGACGAGGGATTCGGCACGCTCGACGCCGCTACGCTCGACACCGTCGCGGCCACGCTGGAGAACCTGGCCGCGCGCGGCGATCGCATGGTCGGCATCGTCACGCACGTCCCGGCGCTGGCCGAGCGGATCCCGGTCCGCTTCGAGGTGAGCAAGGATGCGCGGGGATCGGCTCGAATTGTCAGATCCGGCTGAGACGCTGTGCCAGTGACGATGAAGACGAAGGCAGAGGGTCAGCGCGATGGCCAGCGCGGCGGAGTGGTTCGCCTCTATGTGGACAGTTGGGATCCGTCCTACGGGACAGCGCTCGATCCCGTCGAGAACGGCCCGACGGCGCAGAGCACGGCCCAGCTCGCCGTCGACGTCGAGGTGCCCGCGGCCGCTTGGCGCCCGCTGAGCCCGCCGCCGGAGCTGCGCGCACCGGCAATGGTGCTCCTCGTCGACGGCGTACGCCGCGTTGACGCGCGCATCTGGGTCGAGGAGGCCGACGGGACACTACATCCGGGACTCGCCGCGTCGTACGCGGCCGGGGTGGTGCGCTGCGACCTGCGGCTCGGCGTTGCGGATGTACTTGCCGCCCAGATCGCTCGGGGACTCTTCACGTCGAGTCCGAACGTGGCCGACCTCGACGCGGCGAACACGCGCTATGCCGTACGACGAGTCGCGGCGACCGACCCCGTGCAGCTGTCGCTGGCGGTGCAGCCACGACTGCACACCCTGGAGGCGGAGGTCTCGGTGGAGGCCCGCCGGACCGCCACGGCCGAGGACGACCTGCTGGTCATCGATGGGCCGCTGCGCGGACGTACCCAGCTCCCCCGCGCCCTTGGCTATGTCAAGACCCACCGGGTGCAGTACCTCCCGGCAGAACTCGGCATCGTGGTGGGTCAGTTGCGGCCGGGACAGCGCACCCCCGTCTTCCTGCTCGGCACGACGTGGCACCGCTACACGTGGTATCTCAAGCTGCCGGGGCCCGCGGGCTCGCCGTGGGCCGGCGTGGTGCGGGTCGAGTCGTCGGCGGACCTGCCCCGGTCTGAGGTGATCCAACTCGCGGATGTCTCGGCGGTGACGCTGCCCCGGTTCGCGTCGACGGCGTACAAGGACTCCCGCGCGCCGCAAAACCTCACCCCGATCGCCGGCCTGGAGCGCAAGCTGCGCGGCATGCTCGGCGACTCGCGCCTACTTCTGCGCTCGCTCACCGCGGCCGCCGCGGCTCAGCGCGCCGGAGCCGCGATCGCCGCCGCCTGACGCGCGGCGGCGTAGGCTGCCCGGCATGCCTGGTGAACGCCGCATGCCGCTTCCGCACGGCTACGACTTCGCCGGCACGGTGGGCCCGCTGGCGATGGGGCGGCACGATCCGTGTGCCCGGGTGGCACACGGCGCCTTCTGGTGGGCCACCCGAACGCCCGCCGGCCCCGCGACGCTGAGCCTGCGCCGGGACGCGGCCGAGCTCATCGCGACAGGGTACGGACCGGGAGCGCAGTGGGTGGTGGACCGCGCCGACGCCGTCGCCGGGCTCAGAGACGACCTGACCGGGTTCGCCGACCTGGCCAGCCGGCATCCGGTGGTGGCACGGTTGGCTAAGGTCCACAGTGGCCTCCGACTGCCCGCGACGGGTTCGGTCTTCCCGCGCCTGCTTCGGGCGATCCTCGAGCAGAAGGTGACCGGCAAGGAGGCCTACCGCGGGTACGCGGCAACGGTGAGACATCGCGGGATGGGCGGCGAGCCGGCTCCGGGTCCGCTGGCGGGGCTCCGGCTGCCCCCCGATCCGAAGGCAGTGGCGGCGACGCCGTACTGGGTCTTTCATCCGCTCGGCATCGAACAGCGCCGAGCGGACGCCATCTGCCGAGCGGCCGCAGTGGCGTCACAGTTGGAGGAGTGCGGCGACGCGGCGTCGCTCACCGCCGGACTGACCGCGATCCGCGGCATCGGCGCGTGGACGGCGGCCGAGGTTGTCCGCGTGGTCTGCGGCGACGCCGACGCGGTATCGGTCGGCGACTACCACTTCCCGCACATGGTGTCGTGGGCGCTGGCGGGCGAGCCGCGCGCGGGTGCACGCGAGAGCGAGCCCGGCATCGTCAGCCCCGCCGACGAGCGGATGCTCGAGCTCCTTGAGCCGTTTCGTGGGCACCGCGGCCGGGTCTGCGTACTGCTGGAGCGGGCCGGTGTCGGTGCGCCCCGCTTCGGGCCGCGGATGCCGATCCGCTCGTACGCCGCCTTCTGAATCCGGCCCTATGCCCCATTGGGCCAGTTTCGACGCGGGCGACTGTCCGTCGTCGGTGTAAGACTCGGGTGGTGCGGCTCGCCGCCGCGGGTAACCCGTAACCTGGGTGCCTCCGGATTGGGAGAGGGAGATGACCTTGCGCCGGTATCGTGCCGCCGTCGGCCTTCTCGCGGCCGCCGTCACATTCGCGGTCACCACGACAGGCTGTACACCGTCCACCAGCTGGCGCGACGGGCAACCGTCACCGGCCGGCTCCGGCGGCACGGTGGCCTGGAGCGACTGCGGAAAAGACGCTCGCGAGCTCAACCCCGACCTGACCCGATCGAAGTTCACGATCGAATGCGGCACGGTCGCGGTCCCGCAGGACTGGAACACCGCCGCCAACGGCAAGGCGCCGGACGGGAAGACCTTCGACATCGCGTTGATGCGGATCCGGTCAAAGGGGATCAAGGACCGGATCGGTTCTATCGTGACCAACCCCGGCGGGCCGGGCGCATCCGGCCTGGGCTTCATCCCGTACCTCGCCACAGAGGTGCCGGTGCTGCTCACCCGCTTCGATCTGATCGCATTCGATCCGCGCGGCGTCGGTAAGTCCGATCCGGTCAAGTGCATCTCCGACGCGGACCTCGATGCCTTCTTTGGGTACGAGCCGGATCCGGTCAGCAACGCGTCGTACCAGGGCGCGGTGGCGCTCGCAAGGCGGATCGGAGACGGTTGCGGGGAAAAGTTTGGCGACGACCTGCGGCTGTTCTCGACCGAGCAGGCGGTCCGGGACATGGACGCCATCCGGCTCGCCCTGGGGGAGGAGAAGCTGAACTATCTCGGCTACTCATACGGCACGCTGCTCGGGGCCGTCTACGCCCGACTCTTCCCCGACAAGATCAGGGCGATGGTGCTCGACGGCGCCGTCGATCCGCGGGACTCGCCGATCGCCGGTTCCGAGGGCCAGGCGAAGGGGTTCGAGCGAGCATTCGCCAACTTCGCCGCGTGGTGTAACCGGAGCGCGACTTCGTGTCCGATCGCTCCCGATGCGAAGGCGGCCGTGCTCGGCGCGCTCGGATCGGCCCGAACCAATCCGGCCAAGAGCCCCGACGGGCGCGCGGCGACGGCGGGTTGGGTCCTCAATGCCGTGGCCTCCACGCTCTATTCGCAGGAAGCCTGGCCCTACCTCGCCCGGGCGATCGATGACCTCCGCCAGGGCGACCCTCGGATCGCCTTCCTCCTCGCCGATAGCTACGCCGAGCGCGACGATCAGGGGCACTACTCCAACCTTTCCGATGCCTTCAACACGGTGAGCTGCGCGGACTTCGACCACTACCCGACCGTTGAGGAGATCCGGGCGCTTCAGGCCGACTGGCGCGCGAAATACCCGATCTTCGGCGCGCCGCTCGCGCTCAGCATGTTGAACTGCTCGGTCTGGCCGTCCAAGAAGGACCCCTACCCGGTCGGACCGGCGACCGGCTCCCCGCAGATCGTCGTGATCGGCACGACCGGCGATCCGGCCACCCCGTACGAGTCCACTCCGAGGCTCGCCGACCTGCTCGGTACGGGGACCGTGCTGACCTGGCAGGGCGAGGGCCACACCGCGTATCCGGAGACGGCCTGCATCCGCGACGCCGTCGAGGCCTACTTCATCGAAGGCAAGGTGCCAGCAAAGGGTCTCAGCTGCCCCGCCCGCTGACGGTGTCCGCGCGGCGCTGGGCAGCGCCATACGTAGATATCCGCTAGCCTCCATGTCGTGCTCTCCGCGGGTCGCTCCTCCTCCCGGCGCCGCATCCGAAGCGCCATCGTCATACCGAGTCTGTTCGTATGCCTGCTGCTCGTGATCGTTTCGGCTGCCACAACCGCAGCGGCCACGAGCACGTCGAGGGCCTCAGCGGCGTCCGCCCTGCCGGCAAACGTGAAGGTGTACTGGTCGAAGACCAACCGGGTCACCGGCGCGGTCTCCTCGTTCGGCGGATCCACGACGATCTACTCAGAATCGACGGTCAAGATCTGGCTCGCGGCGGACTTCTTTCGAAGAGTGAAGGCTCAGAACCGGACACCCACCGCATGGGAGTATGAGCAGTTGCGACGGATGATCGTCTTCAGCGACGACTGGGCCGGAGAGTACTTCTACCGCCAGAACGGCAGTGACGCGACCATTTCCCGGATGATCACCACGTGCAAGCTGACCGACACCAAGGTGTATCAGGCCTGGTGGAGCAAGACCGCTATCTCCGCCCGAGACCTGGTCAAGCTGGGCGTGTGCGTCGTCGAGGGCCGCACCGGAGCTAGTGCGTACCACACCGGGTTGCTCACCTATTGGATGAGGAACATCGGCGGCGACAGCCTCTTCGGGATCGAGTGGGCGCTGCCGCCGCGGGAGGCGGTGCAGGTCGCGGCGAAAAACGGCTGGTTCAACCACACATCCGACGGTCGCTGGCGCGTGCTGTGCCTAGGTGTGCATCCAAAGTGGGCCTTAGCCGTCCTTACCTACTATCCCAACACGTACGGGCGCGGATACGGCGAGAAGCTTTGTGAAACCGTCACCGAACGGGTGCTCGGTTGGACGGGTCGACAGCATCCGCCATCCGTACCGATCCCGCCCCGCAAGCTGTAGATACCGCGCGTGTGACCCGGGCGGAAGCGGTGCGGTTCCCCTACCGCCCCGTGAGGAGACGCGGGCAGGCTATTCGCTGCCTTCCCAGTTCTTCGGGTTCATTCGGCTCGGCTGGACCCGCGGCGGCTCGCCCGGCATTTTTGGATGATCCGGCGGGTATGGCATGTCACCCTCGCCGGCCCGCTCGTCGCGCTCGGCCCACTCCAGCAGCGGCGTGATGTCGTGTTGGATGTCATCGATCGACGCGTGCGGATCTCCGATCTTGGCTATCCGCTCCTGCACCGTGTCGAGGGTGAAGTCATTCGGCTCGACCCGGTGCAGTTCATCCCAAGTGACCGGCGTCGACGCCGTCGCGCGTTGGTTGGCTCGGAGTGAGTACGCGCAGGCGATCGTGCGATCGCGGGCCATCTGGTTGTAGTCGATGAAAACGCGGTCGCCACGCTGCTCCTTCCACCAACTCGTGGTGGCGAGGTCTGGGCGCCGCCGTTCCACCTCGCGCGCGAAGGCGATCACTGCCCGCCGAACCTCGGTGAAGGTCCACCGTGGAGCGATGCGGACGTAGACGTGCGCCCCTCGTCCACCCGAGGTCTTCGGGAAGCCGACCCAGCCGAGCTCATCGAGAAGACCATGGACCACATCAGCGACCGAGACGACATCGGCGAACGTCACGGTGGGCTGCGGGTCCAGGTCTAACCGAATCTCGTCGGGTGAGTCCACATCGGATCGTCGAACCGGCCAGGGGTGGAACACGATGGTGCCGAGCTGGGCGGCCCAAGCGACGTGCGCCAGGTCAGCCGGGCAGAGCTCCTCGGCCGTACGGCCACTGGGAAACTTGATCTCGGCCGTCTGGATCCATTCCGGTACGCCCCGGGTCGGAATTCGCTTCTGATAGAAGGCATCGCCGGTGTGGTCCGCTCGGGTCGAGAGCTTGGCGCCCTCGACGACGCCGCCCGGCCAGCGTTCGAGCGTGGTGGGCCGCTCAGATAGCGCCCGCGTGATCCCGTCGCCGACCGCGATGTAGTAGTTGACGACGTCAAGCTTGGTGAACCCGCGCTGCGGGAAGTAGATCTTGTCCGGGTTGCTGACCCGGACGGTACGCCCTGCGACCTCAATCTCGGTCGCCGATGACGCCGCCATGTCGTGACCCTACCCCGTGAGGTGATGCAAGCTGCACTATGTGATCGAACTACGCGCGCTCACTCCGGCCGATTGGCCCATCTGGCGCAACCTGCGTCTCGCCGCGCTGGCTGACGCACCGCACGCGTTCGGATCGGTGCTGGCGGATTGGCAAGGTTCGGGCGACCGGGAGGACCGGTGGCGAGGCCGGCTGAGCATTCCCGATTCGTACAACGTCGTCGCGGTCCTCGACGGTGAGCCGGTCGGTATGGCCAGCGGGGTGCCGACTGGCGAACCCGCCATGGTGGAGCTGATCTCGATGTGGGTAAGCCCCGCGGCGCGCGGACAGGGAGTTGGAGATCAACTAATCCAGTCCGTTGAGCAGTGGGCGCGGCAGGTGCAGGCGGGTGTGTTACGGCTTGCCGTCGCGGAGGACAACGAGCCGGCCGTCGCACTCTATGAGCGCAATGGATTCCGTCACACCGGGGAGCCCAGCAACCTCATGCCGGACGGGGTGCGCCGGGAGTTCGTCATGGCGAAGGCCGTTCGCGTTCGGTAACAGTCGCTCGCCGGGCGCGTGAGTACCGTGGATGACATGACTGAGCTACCGACTGATCTTCCTCAGACCGAGGACGAGTGGCGAGTGCGACTGAGTCCGGCGGAGTTCCGCGTGCTGCGGCAGGCGGGGACCGAACCGGCGTGGAGGGGCGAGTTCACCGACACCAAGACCCGGGGTGTTTACCGGTGCCGGGCCTGCGGGGCCGAACTCTTCTCAAGCGACACCAAATTCGACTCCCACTGTGGCTGGCCGTCGTTCGACGAGGCGTTGCCGGGGACGGTCCGGTACATCGAGGATCGCTCCCACGGCATGGTCAGGATCGAGGTCCGCTGCGCGCGCTGCGACTCTCACCTGGGCCACCGCTTCGACGGTGAGCACATGACCCCGAAGAATGCCCGCTACTGCATCAACTCGATCAGCCTCACGCTGGAGCCATCCGACGGACGCGCCGACCGGTGACGGTGCTCGCGCGCGAACCGACAAATGACCGGTAAACCTGCATCGTGCCCGATGAGTCCGCGGCCGAACGGCTTCGAGTGGCGCTCGACATGTTCGAGTTTGGGGAGCGAATGCAGCGCGCCCGACTCGTTCGTGAGCATCCGCAAGCCAACGAAAGCGACATCGTCGCCGCGGTTCAGGAGTGGCTGCTCCGCCGGCCCGACGCACCGTTCGGCGACGCGGTGGGACACGTATCCGACAGGCTTTCGTGAATCGTCTTGAGTCCGCCCTCAGGCAGGCGGCGACGGACATCACCCGGTACGGCCGGGAGTGGGCTTTGGTCGGCGGCTTTGCTGTCTCCGCGCGCGCTCGACCCCGATTTACGAGAGATGTGGATATCGCGGTCGCTGTCGACGGCGACGAAAACGCCGAAGATCTCGTCCGGAATCTGCTCGCCGATGGATACTCCCTATTCGCAACTATCGAGCACGACAATGGCCGGCTCGCGACCGCACGACTGCTGCGCCAAGCCGACGGGTTTGAGATCGTCGTCGACCTCCTGTTCGCGAGTTCCGGGATCGAAGTGGAGATCGCGCGAGCGGCCGAGACGCTGGAGATTGCGCCGGGTCTGCAACTGCCGGTCGCATCGACTCCTATGATCACCGGCCTTTGGTGCACCCCACGGTGCACCAAGGGCCGGTGATCATGAAAGGGACAGGGCTAGGGGAGGGAGGCGACGATCTCGGCCATTGGGCGACGGCGGCCGGTGAAGAACGGAATCTCCTCCCGTACATGCCTTCGAGCCCCCGACGCCCGCAGATCCCGCATCAGATCCACGATTCGGTGCAGCTCATCGGCCTCGAAGGCGAGGATCCACTCATAGTCGCCCAGCGCGAACGAGGAGACTGTGTTGGCCCGCACGTCCGGGTAGCCCCGGGCCATCCGGCCGTGTTCGGCGAGCAGTTCCCGCCGCTCCTCGTCGGGCAGCAGGTACCACTCATACGAGCGAACGAACGGATAGACACAGAGGTACGCACGCGGCACCTCTCCGGCGAGAAACGCCGGCACGTGGCTCTTGTTGAACTCGGCGGGCCGGTGCAACGCCATGCTTGACCACACCGGCGCGAGATGCGCACCCAGACGGGTACGCCGCAGCCGCCCGTACGCCTCCTGCAGCGCATCGGCGCTCGCCGCGTGCCACCACACCATCAGATCGGCGTCGGCCCGCAACGCCGAGACGTCGTAGGTTCCGCGCACGACGACGTCCTTTGTGGCGAGCTGATCGATGAGCGAGTCGACCTCACCGGCGAGGTTGTCGCGGAGCGATGCGCCCAGCGGCGTGGCGGCCCGGAACACCGACCACATGGTGTACCGGACGGTCGCGTTCAGCTCGCGCAACCGTGCCGCGTTGGACCGCTCGGCGTTGGACTGCTCGGCGGGGAACTGCTCGGCGTTGGACTGCTCGGCGGAGAACTGCTCGGCCGTCGTTTGCTCGGTCTCGCTCACGCCCGCGATTGTGTCAAACCAGCCCACACCGAATCGGCGGCGGCCTGACCGGACCGCACACACGCCGATATTCCAACCCCGTCATACGCCGCGCCGGCCAGGCCGAGCGTCCCCGGTAGGGCCGCCCGCGCCCGGGCGATCCGATCGACATGGCCGACGCCGTACTGCGGCAGCGCCCCACCCCACCGGGTAACCCCGACGGCCAAGGGCTCCGGCAGACGCACCCCCAGCAACGCGTCCAGGTCGGCCCGGGCGACGCCGACCAGGTCCTCATCTGTACGCTGCAGCACCTGCTCCTCTCCGTGACGGCCCAGCGATGCCCGTACGAGCACGGGTCCGCCCTGATACAGCTGCGGCCACTTCGTCGTAACGAAGGTGACGGCCTTGACCGCGAAACCGTCGCTGGCGGGCACGAGAAACCCCGACATCCCCGGCAGGATCGTGTCCGGCGGGAACGCGAACGTGACCAACGCCACGCTCGCGTAGTCGAGCGCCCCCACCTCGTCGGCGGCGTCAGCGGAGACGCCCCGCAGCAGTCGGGCGGCCGGGGCCGATGCCACCGCGAGGACGACCGCATCCGCGCTGAGGTGTTCGGCGTCGCGGGTCGCGCCCACAGCGAGCCTCCAGCCCTCGGCGGTACGGGCGAGCTCGCGCACGGGGGAACCCAGGCGCAGGTCGGCCCGCGAAGCCGTCGCGATCGCATCCACGAGGCGGGACATGCCGCCGCGGACCGTCGCGAAGACCGCGCCACCCGGCGGACGCGGCGAGGCTTCCATGGCCGCGCGCACCGACCCGAGTAGGGTCGGCCGGTGTTGCGCCGCCGTGTGCAGAGCGGGAATCGTGGCGGCCAGCGACAGCGTGTCGGCCCTCCCCGCGTACACGCCGCCGAGCACCGGATCCACCAGCCGGTCCACGACCTCGTCCCCGAGCCGCCGCCGGACCAGCGTCCCGACCGCGACATCCTCGCCCGGCGCGAGCAAGGGGCGGCCCGAGTCTTCATCGCGGTCCGCGGTTTGCACCAGACCGTCCAGTGTGGAGAGATCCGACGGGACGCCGAGCAGCGTCGCAGCGGGGATCGGGCGGAGGGCGCCGCCGACCGCGATGGCGGCGGGAACGGTGGCGGGGTGCACCAAGTCCTCGTCGAGATCCAACCGGCGGGCCAGCGCCACCGCGGCCGAGTCGGAACCACCCTCGCGGATCAGGAACATCTCAGCGCCGGCCTCCACACGCGCGCCGGCGAATTCCGAGGTGCGGAGCTTCCCACCGAGGCGATCCGAGCGCTCGACCACCATGATCGTCACCGCGTCGCCCGCGTGCTCGCGCAGTCGAAAGGCCGCCGCAAGCCCGGCAACCCCTCCCCCGACGACGACGATCCGCACGCCCACCATCCAACCGCTTAGCCGACGGATCTTGCCGGCCGGGTCCCTTAGGGTGGCGGTCATGACTGAGACCGCTCCCGTCGCCGCGATCACCGGCGCCGCCCAGGGCATCGGATCGCGCATCGCCGAGGTCCTCGCGGTGGCCGGCTACCGACTGGCGCTGTTCGATCTGCGCCCGGTGGCGGGCCATCCGGACGCTGTCACCGCGACGGGCGATGTGTCCAACGAGGACGACGTCGCCGGCTTCGCCGACGCGGTGCACTCCGCCTACGGACGGGTCGACGTCCTCGTCAACAACGCCGGCATCGCCCTCATCAGCCCGGCCGAGCAGACCCCGTCGTCGGTGTGGCGGCAGGTGATCGAGGTGAACCTCACCGGGCCATTCCTGCTGTGCCAGGCGTTCGGGCGCTGGATGCTCTCGCAGAACAGCGGATCAATCGTCAACATCGCATCGGTGGCCGGCCTGCAGGGTGTGGCGGACCGCTCCGCGTACAACGCGAGCAAGCACGGCCTCATCGGATTGACCCGGACCCTGGCGGTTGAGTGGGGTGGGCGCGGAGTCCGGGTCAACGCCGTCTGTCCGGGCTGGGTGAAGACGCCGATGGACGACGCCTCGCAGGGCGAGGGCGCCTACGGCGACTCCGACATCACGGAGCACGTGCCGATGGGGCGCTTCGCCACGCCCGATGACGTGGCACAGGCGGTCGCCTTCCTCGCCGACCCGGCGCGCAGTGGCTTCGTCAATGGCGCCGCGCTCTCGGTCGACGGCGGCTGGAACGCCGACGCCTCGTGGCATTCGCTGCGCCTGGGCGCCCGGAGCCGCTAGTCCGCCTGCCGCCGCCCGCGCCCGCCGCCCCTGTCCGCTCGTGCAAGTGTTCGACACCTGCCCAGTCGGAGCTCACCGAACCGGACGAGTGTTGAACACTTGAGGTGATGCGTATTTCAGGAGGTCGTAACCAGGTCGACACCGGTCTTGGTGATCCCGGCCTGGGCCGCCGTCGAAAGCCATACCAGCACGCCGGTCACCACTGTGGTCACGATCGCTGTCAGCAGCGGCGCATACGTCGGTCCATGGTTCACTCCTTCGACTCAGTCCATCTGGGACACGAGTGGTTCGGAGCCTGGGAGCAACGCGGATGGTTGCGGATTACGGAGAAGCGGAGATCTCGTGCACGAGCGCGACGACCCGGGTCAGCACATCGGGGTCGGTCTCGGGCAGCACGCCGTGCCCGAGGTTGAAGATGTGGCCCGGCGCCGCCGCTG
>JAXIPB010000216.1:0-5304 GCA_045403155.1 Micromonosporaceae bacterium | reverse complement strand
GCGACGTAATACGCCGCGGTGGAGTAGATCCGGGTGGCCGCCATGACGCCGATGTTCTCGGCGTACGTGGTCGTCGGCGAACCACCGACCGTGCTGGTGATGACGGTGGCGACACCGTCGGCGCCGATCGCCCGACCCATCACGGGGTCGAGGTCGGTCTTCGTCATCTCCGCGACCGCCTTGACGTGGCCGGTGTTCTCCGCGATGAGGGCGATCACGGCCGGGATCACGAGCAGCACGAAGGCGACCTTGATGTCGGGGAAGTGCCAACCGACGGCCGGCTGGCCGTTGACGATCGTGCCGGTCTTTGGCGGGAACCCGATCCACGCGGCAGACTCCACATTGGACCAGTCGACCCGGTCGTGGGACGTCGCCTCGGTGGCGCCACCGAGTACCGAGGTGATCGGGCCGGAGACCCGGTCCAGGACCCACGACAGCACATACCCGAAGACCAAGCCCATGAAGACCGCGATCCTGCCGATGAAGCCGCGCACGCCCACCGCGAAGACCATGACGAAGACCATCGTGGCGAGCGCCACCCACTGATCCTGCGGCCAGTAGATGGTGGCGACGACCGGGGCGAGGTTGAAGCCGATGAGCCGGACGACCGCGCCGGTGAGCACGGGGGGCAGCACGGCGTGCAGGATCTTGGAGCCGAGGAAATGAATGAGAAGGCCCGCGATCGCGAGAATCACGCCGGCGACGAGGATCGCGCCGGTGACGTTGGCCGAGGTGCCGCCCTGGGCCCGGATCGCGAAGACACCCCCGACGAACGACGCCGATGTGCCGAGGTAGCTGGGCACCCGCCCGCCGACGATCAGCAGGAAGCAGATCGTCGCGATGCCGCTCATCATCACGGCGAGCTGCGGGTTGAGGCCCATGATCAGTGGGAAGACGAACGTCGCGCCGAACATCGCAACCACGTGCTGTGCGCCGAGCCCGACCGTCCTGGGCCACGAGAGCCGCTCGTCGGGCCGAACCACATCCCCCGGGGGCGGTGTCTTCCCGCCCTACACCACGCGCCATCCCAACGCAGCCATATGGCCCTCCTTCAAGGGCAGGGCGGGAGATCCCGCCGGTTGCCGTGAGAATGCGCCGATGTGAGCCAGATCTCAAAGCGCAAAACTGTCAATGTCTGCCCGCCGTGGTTAGCACCTCTCCACAGATTTGGCTTCGCCGGAGGCGATCAAAGCGGCTCTGTCGCGCCGCGAATGTGACGGACGCGTAGCGCAAGGGCGAGATCGAGCCGCAGCGCCGCGTTGGTGGTAAACGGGCCGACGAGTCGTTCCAGCTTCTCGATCCGGTACCGCAGCGTGTTGTAGTGAAAATGGAGCCGGCGGGCGGTCTCTGCGACGTTGCCGCTGGTGTCGAGGAGCACCTCGAGGGTGTGGCGCAGATCGGCCGCCTCGGTGGTGTCGCCGGCGAGTTCGCCGAGCACGTCGGCGACGTACCCGCGCAGCTCACTCCCGTCCGGAATGAGGGCGAGCAGCCGGTAGGCGCCCAACTGGTCGAACGTCGCCCGGGCGCTGGGACCCTGCAACCGCCGCCCAATCCGTACGGCCGTCCTTGCCTGCTCGTACGCCGCGGCCAGCGCGCTCGCGTCGGCGGCCACCCTCGACATACCCAGCGAGAACGAGAGTCGCCCGCCGCCCCGGTCGCCCGCGACCTGGCGGTCGAGTTCGGATACGAGCCGGCCGAGGTCACCCGCAGGGACGGCCTCGAGGAGTACGACGACCTCGGCGTTGAAGCTCGCCACCGGTGCCCGGGGATCGCGGCCTCGCATGACCGTCTGCCACGCGGTCGCGAAGCGCTCCTGCACCGGCCGCAGGTCCAGCCCGCTGACCGACGCCGGCACCTGGTCGGGGTCCAGTTCGGCGACTGCGACTACCATCGGCCGGTCCACGTTCCAGCCCAGCGACCGGGCGTGGGCCACCGCCCCGGCCGCGTCATCGAGGCGGCCGACGAGCAGATCGCGCAGAAAGTCGGCGCGGTACTTGTCCTCCACCGCCGCGACGGCGAGACCCTTGGTCACCGCGAGTGCGGCGACCGTCGCGGCGCGCTCCAGGCTGTGCACGTCCGCGGCGGATATGGCCGTGCGGGAGAAGGTGACGATGCGTCCGTGATCAACCCTTCCGGCCACGATCGGCACCACAGCCCGCGGGCCAGGCTCGTCGTCGCGTACTCCGGCCGGCTCGGACTCCACCCGGAAACGTCCGGTCGAGTCGAAGACCGTTGAGGCAGTGATCCGGGCCAGCTCGTCGGCGTCGCCGGCCTGGGCGACCACGCGGCCGTCGGGCGTCGTCACCAGCACCGGCCCGGCGAGGATCGTGGCCAGTTCCACGGCGAGATCGGCGAGGTCGCCCCCGTCGAGGACGATCGAGACCAAAGCCCGGTGCACCTCCTCGCTCCGGGCCGCGAGGGCCGCCTGCCGGTTGATCAGAGTGCCGAGGACCTCGTTCAGTACGTCGTCGAAGCCGACGCCCTGTGGGAACTCGATGATCGGGAATCCGCGCCGATCGGCCTCCTCGAGCAGGCCTTGCGGCACCTCGTCGAGGTAGCGGTGCAGCTTGATCGCGAGCGCGGCGAGCCCCCGGTCGTCCAGCTCACCGACGAGCTGCACCAGGGCGGCCGGGTCGTCGCGAATCGGATAGCCCGTCGTGAGCAGCAGCTCGTGCGGCTTCACCCAGGGCAGGATGTCGGGCACCTCCATGACGTTGAGCCGCTGCACGATCCGATCCAGACCGTCCGCCCCCGCGAGCACCCGCGCCTCGGCGAGGCACGGCGCGGCCAGAACCTCGCGTACCGACAGGCCCACAGGATTCGCCTCGACCCGACTCGGCGTTTTCGCCGAAGAAGTCACCAGATCGTCGGCAACTATCTCCATGCCGACACCCTAGGCTGCATGCGTACCGTGAGTCCATCGTGGCGAGGGAGGTGGCGCCCGTGGCACGGCCGTACCCCGTCGCTGCGTCGGCCGCCGTTGAGCTCGCGTTGGTTGGCCCCTCCAGGCCGGCCGCGGTGGTCGCCGCCACCCCCCACGCCACGTACCTAGCCGTTGACGACCCCGCCAACACGATGGTCTGTCTCGCATCGGCAGCGGCGGTACGGGTGCCGTGCGCACTGATCCTCGACGCCAAAACGCTTCCGCCGCAACTTCCGGCGGGCACGATCGGAAGCGTGGGCGGTGGATCGGTCGCGATCGGCGGCGCCTCATATCGGGTGACCCGATGGTGGCGTCCGCCTCGCCCGCGCGGTCTCGGCGCCGTACCCCCAGCACGGTTGGCCGGCGCGGTCCGATGGCTGACCGGCCGGGTCGCCGACCCGCTCGACGCCGATGGCCGAGCGGCGGTGGCCGATCTGGTGCAGGCGCTCGCCGGCGGCGGCCGGCCCGATCATGCGGTGGCGCGCCTGCTGGGCCGCGGGCCCGGGCTCACCCCAACCGGAGACGATGTCCTCGCCGGGGCCCTCGTCAGCCTGCACGCGCTCCGGGCTCGGGCCGCTGCGCCGCTCGCGGCCGCCGTCACCTCGGCCGCGCCCGACGCGACGACGACGGTCTCGGTGGCGTTGCTTCGCCACGCGGCCCGTGGCGAGTGCGTCCCCCAGCTCGCAGACCTTCTCGATGCGGTCGCCGGCGGCGGCCCCGACCCGGCGGCCGGAGCATTGCCACGTGCGGCGGGAGCGCTGCTCGCGGTCGGGCACTGCTCCGGCGCCGGTCTGCTCCACGGCGTCCTCGTCGCGTTCGCCATCGCGCACAGCCGGCTCGCGGGAGCGGTGGCGGCGGCGTGAGGCACGTCGAGGTGCGCGCCGGCCTCTATCGCGACTCGGTCCGGCTCATGCAGATCAGTGCGGCGCTGACCGAACACGCCGCGGTCGACCAGGCCGTGGTCACGATGGCGACCGGGCCAAACCTGGAATTGCTCACCGGGATGGGGTTCGATCCGCCCGCCGATGCCGGCCCCAATGACATGGTCGTCGCGCTTGCGGTTGCCGACGACGTCGCGTTGAAGCAGTCGCTCGAGATTCTCGAGGTCGAGCTGGCCGGTTCGGGTGCGGCCGCCGGAGTGTCAGAGGGCATGGGCACCGTGGTCCCCCCGCGCACGACCGGTTCCGCGACGCGCGCCATCGGCGGAAACCCCGTGGCGCTGGTCTCGACGCCCGGGCGGTACGCGTTTGTGGAGGCGATGGATGCCCTCGACGCCGGGGCATCGGTCATGGTCTTCTCCGACAACGTGCCGGTGGAGCAGGAGATCCGGCTGAAGGAGGCGGCCTCGTCGCGCGGGCTCCTCGTCATGGGACCGGACTGTGGCACGGCCGTCATCGGCGGAGTCGGCCTCGGCTTCGCCAACGTCGTTCCGGCCGGGCCGGTCGGAATCGTCGCTGCCTCCGGCACCGGCGCGCAGCAGGTGATGTCTCTGCTCGCCGTGGCTGGGGTAGGGGTTTCCCACTGCCTCGGCGTGGGCGGACGGGACATGTCGGCCGAGGTCGGCGGCCGCTCCACGCATGCCGCGTTGGACCTGCTCGACGCGGATCCGGGCACGGACCTGATCGTGCTGATCGGCAAGCCCCCTGCGCACGACGTCGCCGAGGCGGTGCGGTCGCACCTGGCGCGCCTGGCGACGCCGGCCATGTTCGCGCCACTCGGGGCCGGCCAGCCCGACCTCAGCGAGGTGGTCGGGCGGGCGTTAGACCACTTCGGACGGTCGGCTCCGGAGTGGCCGTTCTGGCCACCCTCCCGCGACTCCGGCCGCAACAGCCACGCGTTGATTGGTTTCACCACATCCGGCGGAACACTGCGGGGACTCTTCAGCGGTGGCACCCTGTGCACCGAGGCGATGGTGATCGCCGCCGAGACGCTCGGCCCGATCCGGTCGAACGTCCCCCTTCGCCCGGAGTGGAGACTCGCCTCGGGAGTGTCCCCTGCTGAGCACGTCATGATCGACCTAGGCGATGACGAGTATACGGTCGGCCGTCCCCACCCGATGATCGACTTTGGACCGCGCATCGCGCTCATCGAGACCGAGGCCGCCAACCCGGAGTGTCGGGTGATCATGCTCGACTGCGTGCTGGGCCACGGCGCGCACCCAGATCCGGCGGCGGAACTGGCGCCGGCGATTCGATCGGCCATCGCCAGCGCGGCCGCTCCGCTCACCGTCGTGGTCTCGTTGGTGGGCGCGCCTTCTGATCCGCAGGACCTCACCCGGCAGGCTCAGGCGCTACAGGATGCGGGGGCGTGGGTCTTCTCCTCGAATGCGGCGGCCGCTCGCTTCGCCGTACCACTTGCTCGGGGTTTGTCGTGACTCGGGG
>JAXIPB010000133.1:0-6130 GCA_045403155.1 Micromonosporaceae bacterium | reverse complement strand
GGTAGACCTGCGTCGTAACCGCCGTGTCCGTGTCGGTCGTCATGCCAGCTCCTCCTCCAGCTCGGTCTTTAGCTCCGCGAGCGCCGACACCTGGCGCTCTCGGTACTTGTCGATCCACCGGTCGTGGATCAGCCGGATCGGCACCGGGTTCAGGAAATGCAGCTTCTCCCGGCCCGACCGGCGGGTGACCACGAGACCCGCGTCTTCGAGGACGCGCAGATGCTTCATGACGCCGAAACGGGTCATCTCCAGCTCGGACTCCAGCTCGGAGAGCGTGCGGCCGTCGCGCTCGAAGAGCCGGTCCAACAGGTGACGCCGCGTCGGGTCGGCAAGCGCCTTGAACACCCGGTCGTCGTCGGTCATGGTGCTCAGAATAGGTGACCGAATAGTCACATGTCAAGCGGACATCTCCTCGCCGCGTGCACTTCGGGTGGCTTGGAGCTGCCTAGTTGTAGCTCCCTAGTCGCCGGCGATGCTCTTTGCGAGGTCACGCATGGACACCACCCCCACGACGGATTGGCCCTCCATCACCGGCAGGTGGCGGAACCCACCGAAGAGCATCTGGTTGAGCGCCTCGGCGACCGTCGTCTCGGGTGCCACGGTCACGGGATCTCGAGCCATCCACTGCGAGACGGATGAGACCCTGGCCCGATCGGCGGTGGAGGGGTCGGCCAGGGCTCGGAGGATGTCCCGCTCGGTGAAGATGCCGACGAGCGTGTCGCCGTCCATCACCAACACGGATCCCGCTCGCGCGGCGGACATCACGCGGGCTGCCTCCATGAGATGGGCCGAGGGATCCACGCTCGCGAGCTCGGTACTCATGATCTCGCGAACGGTCGTCACGGCCACCACCTGACCAGGTCGGTCATCGACCCTTCTTTCCGTAGCATCGCGGTCGAGGCTCGACGAGGCAAGGGCCGGATCACCCACCGGATCGTCATCTGTGGACCACGACGGTGTTCAGCTGCGCACCGAGCGCTCGTGGGTTGGCGACGGCCGCGTCTCCACGTTCTCGCACCTAGCCCCGACTCCTACGGATCACCAGGGAGGCGGCGGTGACTGTCACGGTGCCACTGCAGACCTGATGGTCAGACGGTCAGGACCAGTGCGATCGTCGCGGCGGCGAGGAGTGTCAGATACACGGTGAGTGCTGTGACGAGCGCGCGCGGCAGCGGGGCGAAGCCACCTTCGGCCAGCGCCTTCGCCTGCGATCGCTCTCGGAGCGAGCCGAAGAGCACGAGACCGAGCCCGAGGAGCGCGTACGCCACGCCGAGGGCGACGAACGGCCCCTGGCCGTCCTCGTCGAGCAGGGCTGGCAGGAGGCGGCCGACGCCGACGGCCACGGCGAACGCGGCGAGCCCCGTACGCCACCACGCAAGCAGCGTCCGCTCCTCGGCGAGATAGGTCCGCCTCGAGGCGTCGCGGGTGTCGGGGTCCACGAGCGCATCATGGCACCCCCGAACCCGCTCGGGCGGGCGTGATCGACCCCGCGCGTGGAGCCACCAAGCACCCTCCGCCACGCTTCATGAGGCCATCTGAGACGGCCGGGCGGCCTACAGAGGTTGCTCCATGTTGGGTCTTGCGCCGGAGCGACGGCGCGGTGCATAGTGCCCACCGGACGTCCGAGCTACGGGCTCGGCCGATGGACGGCGGCGCGACGCGGGCACGCGCCGCCGTCTCCTTTTCCCCGGCCCGCGGTCGAGCCGGAGCGCCGGAGCGCGGATGCTAGGCTTCCTGGCTCGGGCGCGTAGCTCAGCGGGAGAGCGCTCGCCTCACACGCGAGAGGTCGCAGGTTCAAAACCTGCCGCGCCCACCGGACGACCTGCGGGAACGCAGATCGGACGCCCGAGCCCGGACTCGGCCGGTGCGACCCCTTCGTGGGTCGGTTTCTACGATCTACTGCTCGGCCGCGTGCCAGGAGATCGAGCGGCGCGGGCGCGAGGCGGAGCGGAAGCGACGTCGTCGCCAGGAGGCCGGAGCGGCGCTCCGGTCAGTCGGCGAGTCGGCCTCGACGGCGGTCACGACGTGGTCTCCGGTGCGGGTAGCGACCTTCGCCACAGTAAGACCCCTTGACCGAGAATCCGGTGTCGACCGTCGTCACGCAGGAGGGCAAGCTTCAGCCCGCGAATTAGGACGAGGATCTCAACACGTCGAACTCGCAGCCTGGCGAGGACGGGTCGAAGCCGTGCTCGATCAGCCAGCGGGCCGCCAGAAGGCTCCGCAGCGACCACCAGGCGTGGATCACGTCGAGGTCGACCTGGGTGCCGTAGCCAGCGACAACGTCGGCAAGGTGCTCTTCGTGTCCGAGCGTCAAGACGGCGAGGTCGTACAGGGCATCCCCGTGGCCCGCCTCGGACCAGTCGACCACGCCGGTGATCTCGTCGCCGTCGACGAACACATGGGTGATTTGCAGGTCGCCGTGCGCGAACACCGGTGTCCACGGACGGAGCGCAGCCTCGGCGATCCGGCGGTTGCGCGTGACCATGTCAACTGGAAGGACGCCGTTCGTGACGAGCCACTCGCATTCTCTGTCGAGGCGCGATGCGATCTCGTCGAGCCTCTTACCGGGCCATGGCGGCAGTGGCGCGTCGTGCAGCATCCGCGCGGCGGCACCTGCAGCTGCCCACGCCGCCGCCGACGCGGCCGATGGCTCGCCGAGGCGGCCGAGTGCCGCCCCTGGGAGGGCGCCGAGTGCCAGCACAGGCGGCTTCCGCCACAGCACCTTCGGAGTCGGGATCGGTGCGATGGCCATCGCCTCGACCTCGACGTCGATGCGCGTCTGGTCGGTGTCGATCTTCAGGAAGACGTCGCCGACGCGCAGAGTCGCGCGCTCGTTATGGGCGACGACGACCTCCAGCTCTTCCACGTCGGCCATTTTCGCGCGGATGACCACCGACGTCAGCGGGTCCAGTTGTGCGCGACAGTTTTGGCTGACCGACATAGCCAAACGTCCTCGCCCCTTCGAGAGACATTCCTGAACACTCGCCCAACCAGAGGTACGGACACCTGATCCCGCGCGCCTCACGGACACCGGTGAACTTTGCGAACTGCAAGAATGGCCACATGGCGCTTCAACGGATGGACAACGTCGGCATCGTGGTGGAATCGCTTGATGCCGCTATCGCTTTCTTCGCCGAGTTGGGCCTCGAACTCGAAGGACGAGCCATGATCGAAGGAGACTGGTCCGGGCGCGTCACTGGACTGCGCGACCAGCGCGTCGAGATCGCCATGATGCGTACGCCCGACGGCCACAGCCGGATCGAACTCTCGCGATTTCTCGCGCCGCCTGTGGTCGCCGATCACCGGAACGCCCCGGTGAACGCTCTGGGCTACCTGCGCGTCATGTTCGCCGTGGACGACCTTGACGATGCGCTCGCCCGACTCCGCGACCACGGCGCGCAGCTCGTCGACGAAGTGGTCCACTACGAAGACGTGTATCGGCTCTGCTATGTGCGCGGCCCCGAGGGCATTCTCATCGGGCTGGCCGAGCAAATCGGCTGACGCCCGGCACGCGCTCAGGCGACATTCCCGAACGCTGGGGCACGACGGCGAACGTTCGTGTGAACGACGCGATGGGTTACCGTAGCCGATGGGACGTCCTGCCGGGGAGATCATGCGTACCGATCATCAGGTAGTCGTATTCGACGCGGCCGACCTCTCGACAGAGAGCAGCTTTTGGGCTGGCGTGCTCGACGGAACCATCGATGCCGAGGACGACTTGCACATGGTCATGGTCGATGGCGAGCCGCGGATCGGAGTCCAGCTCGCGCCCAACCACATCGCACCCGATTGGCCGGACGGGGCGCCCGAGCAACAGATTCACCTCGATCTGTGGGTCGATGACTTCCGTGCCGCGCACGATCGGGTCATGTCGCTGGGTGCGAAGGTGCTGAGTCCGCCGCGGACGTCGAGTACGACAACTTCCAGGTATACGCGGATCCTGCGGGACACCCTTTCTGTCTATGTTGGGTTCACCGAGGCGAGGAGCACTAGCGCCGCTCAGGCGACATTCGCGAACCCTCGGGCACTCGAAGTCGACGCTCTAGTAGCCGCTACTTCCGCCGGATACGTCTGAGACGAGCCCGCAGGAGCGACCGAGAGGCGTGCTGACGCGGGGTCGGGCGGATCGGTTGCGACCGGTTGCGATGGGTTGCGACCCTCGCGCATCTCCGCAGGTCACGGTAGACGCGGATAGACTCCATCGGACGCCATCGGGCACGTTGAAGGACGCCTCACACGCGAGAGGTCGCAGGTTCAATACCTGCCGCGCCCACGGCACCCTCCTGAACGCCGTCAGTCGTCCGTGTCCGGCCAGGGGGCCACGTCGACCTCGTTGCCTTCCGGGTCGGCGAGCGTCCACCACGAGGGTGCGTGACCGTCGTAGACGATGCGGCCACCGGCCTTCAGCGCAGCCGCGATGCGCGCCTCCGCTTGATCGCCCGGCAAGTAGACGTCGATGTGAATGCGGTTGCGCTCGGGTCGTGGCGTGTCCATCTGCTGGAACCAGACCGTCGGTCCTTCGTAGTCGGGATCGATGAGCGTGGGGCCTTCGCCCAACGTCTCGTAGCCGAGGACGGCTGCCCAGAAAGGCACGATGTCTGGGATGACGAGGGCGTCGATCACGATCTGCGTCATCTGCAGCCCCGCGACGTCGACCTTCGCACCTAGGTCGGCGGCGCTCGCGGAGATTCGACCGGCGAGTACGACGTCATCATCGGTGAGCCGGCTCTCCTCGTTCACCGGCAGCCGGACGGTGAGCCCGGTCGCTCGCAGGTCGAGGTGGGCGCGATGTCCCGATTCGTCGGCCAGGCCCCCAATTGCATCGGCGAGGCGAAGTCCCTCAGCGAACGATGCGGTCCGAAAGTGCACCGAGGCGGCATAGGCCAACACTCGCCAGCCGACCTCGTGAAAGCGCGCCGATGCGATCTCTTCAGGCATGCGGCTTCCTTTCGTCTAGAGGCGACACTACCCGCAGGTGCCCAAGGGCACCGGGGTCTCATCGAGACGTTGCCCTAGACTCCGTCGCCGTGGCGCGCGCGACTCGATGACCGCCTTCCATCCCTCCGCGAAGCCTCTACCAGCGTTGTGAATCGTGACCTCGATCGAGACGGACCGGCGTCCGTCGCCGAGGCTGTTCTGACCCTTCCGCGTCGCTCGGAGGACGAGCTTCGGGCGATCGCGGGCTGCCCGCCACGCCGGATAGGCGAAGACGGCCGCCGCCGCTGCCGCGATGAGCGCCAGGACGGAGACGACGAGGAGGGCGATATCCATCGGCCGATCCTCTCCCGCGGAGGTGACGGATCCGCGGAAGCACCGGAGCGAGCCCGTAGGAGCGACGGAAGCCACGCTCACGCGTGGGTGAGGTAGACGGTTGCGACCGGTTGCGATGGGTTGCGACCCTCGCGCATCTCCGCAGGTCACGGTAGACGCGGGTAGACTCCATCGGACGCTATCGGGCAGGTTGAAGGACGCCTCACACGCGAGAGGTCGCTGGTTCGATAGCTGCCGCGCCCACCGGGCCCCGGTTGCCTCATCGATTCGGTAACGTGAAACCCGACCGTCCTGAGGGGGATCGATGACCGCAACCAACGAGATCGCTCCACCCGATGCCCGCACGGCGATCGCGGCTCGGGCGGTCGGGCTCAGCAAGATCTACGGCGAAGGCGACGCAGCCGTTCGGGCACTGGACGAGGTCTCGGTCGACTTCGAGCGCGCGCGGTACACGGCGATCATGGGCCCGTCGGGCTCGGGCAAGTCGACGTTGCTGCACTGCATGGCCGGCCTCGACACGCCGACCTCCGGCCAGGTGTTCATCGGGGACGTGGATCTCACGATGCTGTCCGAGAAGGCGCTGACGCTGCTCCGGCGCCGCAAGGTCGGGTTCGTGTTCCAGGCGTACAACCTCGTGCCAACGCTCACCGCCGCCGAGAACATCACGCTCCCGCTCGACATCGCGGGCGAGGAGCCCGAGAAGGCATGGTTCGACCTAGTGGTCGACACCGTCGGGGTCAGGGACCGCCTCTCCCATCGGCCGGCGGAGCTCTCGGGGGGCCAGCAGCAGCGGGTCGCAAGCGCGCGCGCCCTCGTGAGCCGTCCGGAGATCGTGTTCGCCGACGAGCCGACCGGCAAC
>JAXIPB010000070.1:0-15720 GCA_045403155.1 Micromonosporaceae bacterium | reverse complement strand
TCGTCGCCGCTGGGCCGGTGGGGGCTCCTTTCGTCGCCGCTGGGCCGGTGGGGGCTCCTTTCGTCGCCGCTGGGCCGGTGGGGGCTCCTTTCGTCGCCGCTGGGCCGGTGGGGGCTCCTTTCGTCGCCCCAGGGCCGGTGGGGGCTCCTTTCGTCGCCCCAGGGCCCCAGGCGGACTCGGTCGGCGTAGCCTCGGCCGCCGCCAAGTACGGCGGTGAAGACCGAATCCGGGCCGAGCAGGCCCTGCACCCGCACCAGCGCGCGGTGTGCCCGCTCGTCGGCCACGCCTATCTCACCCCACAGCCCGGCCTGCATGCCCGCATGCCGGACAACGCCGTCCGGGATGAGTCGCAGCCGATCGATGCCGGCGGTCGGCCGACCCGGCAGTGCTCCAGTTAGAGCACTCGCCCTGCCACTGTCGCGAGCTTGCGAGCGGGATAGGTGAGCACTGCCGGTGAGCCATCCGTCTAGCTGCCAGCGGACCCGGTCGGCGAGGTCCGCGGCGGACAGCAACCCGTCGTGGCGCCACACCCGGTGCAACTCCTCGCCGGCCTCGGTATGCGCCTCAATGCCCAGCCGAGTCGCCGCCAGCCCATGGCCGGCCAGGCGTTCGTGGAGGCGTTCCGCCAGTGCCCGTGCGGCGAAGGCGGCCATGTCGACCCGCTCCAGCGGCGGGTCATACTCCATCGTCACGGCCAGGTCGGGGGGCGGCTTACGCACCGCGAGCGGGCGCTCGTCATCGCCGGCGGCGAGGCGATGCGCGTAGGCAGCGTCGAAACCGAAGCGGGCCATGACATCGCCGGCGGGAAGGGAGGCGAAGTCGGCGAGGGTCCGAATGCCGAGTCGGCGCAACAGGTCGGTGAGGTCGGGGCGATCCAGGGTCGCGATGTCCATTCCGGCGAGGAAGGCGGGTGTGCCTCCCGGCGGGACGATCCGTCCGGCACGGGCCGCGAGCATGGCTGCGAAGACACCGTCGGCGATACCGGCCTGAATCTCCACGGCACAGGCGAGAGCGGCGTGTTCGACAAGCCGTTCGGCTGCCTCGGCCTCACTACCGTAGTAACTGGACGGACCCCTCGCGGCGAGTGCGCAGGCACCGGGGCGCACGACCTCCACCCCAGGCGCGAGCTGCTCGACGGCGGCCACGACCGGTTCGAACGCCCGCGCATCGCGGGCCGGGTCGTGCTCCACCACGACCAGGTGCGGGCAGCGCCCCTGCGCCTCGCGCTTACGCAGCCCTCGGCGGATTCCTTCGGCCCGCGCGGCCGGTGAGCAGACCAGCACCCGATTGGCGTGCAGCACCGCCACAGGCGCGTGCACGCTCACCCCCTCGGTCATCCCCGCGGCGATCACCGGCCAGTCCGGACACCAGAGCATCAGCGTCCGCATGGTGCTCAGCCCGCCAGGTCCAGGGCGGAGTAGTCCGGGGGCGGGGGTGCCTTGTCACGCAGGACAACGACCTCTCCCGGTGCTTCGCCTCGCCTCGCGATGGGCCTGCCGGCCGCGTCGGGCAGCCACAGGTGGGCGCGCCGGGCGCGGGTGGCGGCTCCGCGCCCACGCGCGACCACCTCAACCTCATGGCTGCGTAGCCGCCCGCGCCCCTGCCCTAGACCGTGCCACCCCTTGGTGACCACCTCGAGGGTGAGGTCGGCGCCCGGCCACCGTCCAACCGGGACGAGCACGGCCCCTCGCTGTCGGGCTCGGGCAACAAGGCGGCTCGCCGTGTGTGCCGGCACGGGTCCCGGCATGGCCGTGACGACGATGTCGAAACCGTCGAGCAGCGCGGCCACGACACCCACCCAGTCCGGCCCGGGGTAGGGCACGAGCGCGAATCGCTCGACCGCTATCCCCGCTTCGGCGGCCGCTACCAGTCCGAGCCGAGGCAGGCCTACCGCCACGCACCACGATCCCCCGGCGGATGCCTCGGCGAGCAACGCGAAGAGCAACGACGTCGAGCCGGGAGCCACCGCGATGGTGCCGCCTCGGCGCAGACTGCCGCCGGGGAGGAGAGGGCGAAGCGCAGACGCGACCGGCAGCGACCGCTCAACGCCACCCTCGGTCTGCTCACTCGCGTGATGGACCAGACCGGCGGCCCGGATTTCGGCCAGCCGCGCCACCGACCCACCAAGATCCGCACGATCATGAACTGACCGTAGCGAAACAGCGCCGATCATGACCTGCGGGTCATGATCGACGGGAGGGCGGGTTGGTAGGCCAGGCCGAGCGAGCCGGCCACCACCTCCACGAACTGTTCGGCCGCGCGAGTCAGGTCGTCGGCCTCACGGGCAGTGACCGCTCTCGGGATGCCCGCCTCGGCGGCCGCGCGCTTCGATGCCCCAGCCGCGAAGAAGCCCGCCCACTCCCCGAGCTCCGGCGCGACCGCGGCGAGCAGCGCCCAGACGCTGGTCAGTCGGTTACGCCGGCGCGGCTCCGGACGGGCCCGGGCGGCCAGAACGGCCGCCGCGGCGCGCAGCGCAGCTAGGTGGGCGGTGGCGTAGCGCAACCCGTCGGCCGGGGTGCGCGCCGCCTCGGTCAACCCCTGGCGGGCAATGGCGAGCAGTTCGGCCGGGCTCCGGTGCGGCAGCATGTGCGCGGGCACCGTGAGCGTCTTCGCCGTCGAGCGAGCCGTGCTGGCCCTCGCGGCCTGCGTCAGGCTCGGCATGATGGCCAGGCCGGTCGAGACTGTCATCTGAAGATCCCTCCTCCGTGCCGGGCGAGCAGGGCGCTCGCCCGCAATTGGCCGCTGCCGAGGAAGGTGCAGCGTGATGCTGACCGAGGGTCGGGCGGGGCGCTTCCCCACACCTCGCCCGCCCACGGTCCGGTCGCTGCCCGCCACCCGGGGGTCGAGTGGGCGACGAGCAACGCCCGAGCTGGAGGATGCCGCGAACATCTCTCCCACGTATTCGAACACTTGAACTATATTCGAACACGGGTACAGAGTAAACCCATCCCCCGACAGTTTTGCTTCGATGGCGTTTCAGGGCGTGGGACGTAAGGACTCGTGCTTCCAGCACTCCTCACTGCCCCGATAGCCTCCACGAGTGACCACGGTCGTCCTCACCCGACCCGCGACCCGCCCCGCTCTCGGCGTGACCATGATCCTTACCGCCGCGACGATCTTCGCACTCAACGGCACGGTCTCGAAGTTGCTCCTGCAGGGAGGCTTCGACGCCCCCCAACTCACCGCATTTCGGGCCGCCGGCGCATTCGGGGGCCTGCTGATTCTGAGCATCGTCGTGAAGCCGGGCCCAAAGCGGCTCAAGGTACGCCGCACAGAGCTACCCAAGCTGATCAGTTTCGGTCTCACCGGCTTCTTCCTCGTACCGATGCTCTACTTCGTGGCGATCAGCCGCCTACCAGTCGGGATCGGCCTGCTCTTCGAGTTCACCGCTCCGGTCTTCGTCGCCCTCTGGGTCCGCTTCGGCGAGCACAAGCAGGTCAGGCGACGGCTCTGGGTTGGGCTTGCGCTCTGCATCGGCGGCCTCGTGTGTGTGACCGAGGTCTGGACGGGTGAGTTGAGCCTGGACATCATCGGCATCGCGGCTGGGATGACCTCCGCCGTCCTGCTCGCCGGTTATTACGTGCTCGGGTCGAAAACGGTCGCGGTGCGGGATCCGCTCTCGGTGACCTGCTGGGCGTTCGGGATCTCCGCCGTCGCCGGCGCCATCGTGCGCCCGTGGTGGAACTTTCCAGTCGGGATCCTCGGAGGCAGCAGCGGCGGATTCCCGATGTGGCTGCTCGCCACCTACCTGCTCATCCTCGGCACGCTCATCCCGTACCTGCTCATATCTGCGTCCATGCAGCACCTCCCCCCGACCAGCGTGGGGATCATCGGCATGACCGAACTGGTGCTGGCGAGCGTCTTCGCCTGGATCCTGCTCAGCGAGGTCCTTTCCTCGGCCCAGATCCTGGGCGGCCTTGTCCTGCTCGCCGGGGTGATCCTCGCCGAGACCGCGCGGACTGCGAACGACAACCGGCCCGATCCCGCACAGACCCCCGAGATCCCCCTTGCCTGAGCACGACGCAGGATGAGAGTCATGCACCCCAACGTCCGGGCCGTCACGGAAGCCCTCGAGTCAGCCGATGCGCACGGTGAGATTGTCATGCTGCCCGATGCCGTGCACACCGCGGGCGCGGCGGCCGCGGCCCTGGGCGTCGAGGTCGGCCAGATCGCCAACTCACTCATCTTTGACGCCGACGGCGAGCCGCTCCTCGTGCTCACCTCGGGCGCGCACCGCGTCGACACGAGCCGGGTCGCCGCGCTTGTCGGAGTCAGGGAGCTGAAACGGGCCACTCCGGAGTTCGTCCGTGAGCACACCGGCCAGCCGATCGGCGGCGTCGCACCCCTAGGCCACCCCAAGCCCATCCGGACCCTCGTTGACGTCGCACTGGACCCGTATGACGAGATCTGGGCCGCGGGCGGCATCCCGCACGCGGTCTTCCCTACCACGTTCACCGAACTTGTGCGCATCACCGCGGGGACGCCCGCGGAGGTGGCGTGACCGGCGGGCGCGGCGCCGCGGTTCACGTCACGCTGCATCTCTGGCGGGTGCCGCGACGGCGGGTGTCCCGCGTGTTCTGGCGGATGGCGATCGACCGTGGCCCCCTGCGCGGTATCCCGGGGGTCAGGTTCGCGAAGCTCGTGGGCACCAGCCGTAACCGCAGGTTCGGCCCGATGTGGTCTGATGCCACCCGATGGGCGACTCTGGTCGTGTGGGACGACGCGACGACCGCGCTGCGATTCGATGCGACTGCCACCGCCGGTGCGTGGCGAGCCCTCGCATCGTCGTCCTGCCGCCTCGACCTTCGCCCACTCGCGAGCCGAGGCGCATGGGGCGGCGGCAACCCATTCACACCAACAGGATCTGGCGCCGGTGACGGACCCGTCCTCGCGCTGACTCGTGCCCGCCTGCGGCCCGCCCGCGCGGCGACCTTCTGGCGCGCTATCGGCCCGGTTGCAGAGGCCGCGTCCACCGCACCGGGACTGCTCGCCGCGTTCGGCATCGGTGAGGCGCCGATCGGTTGGCAAGGAACGGTGAGTCTATGGCGGCACGCCCGCGATCTCGTAGAGTTCGCGTACGGCCATCCGGACCACCGGCAGGCTATCGAGCGGACGCCCCCGGAGCGCTGGTATGCGGAGGATCTGTTCGCGCGATTCGCCGTGCTGGGTGTGACGGGCGACGTCAATCTCATCGGCCTGGCCGAGGAGGGAACGCTAACAGCAGTGGAGCACCGTGCCGCGCCAACCAACCCTCCAGTGAGGACCGACCGGGAATGAGGATCATTGCCTGGACGCCGGACGATCTCACCCGCCGGCTGGACGATGTCATCACCGTGTACGGCCTCGCCATGGGGTACAGCCTCGACGTCCTGGCGGCGCGGCGTGGATACATCGCGTCGCACGTGCAGCGGGCGGGCTTTCGGGCGGTGGCTTCCGTCGACACGGCCGGTACGCTGCTCGGATTCGGGTACGGCTACACGTCCGCGCCCGGCCAGTGGTGGCACGATCAGGTCAAGGGCGCCATTCGCCGCGACCAGCGGGCGGAGTGGCTTGACGACTGCTTCGAGGTGGTCGAACTGCACGTGCTTCCCGCCGCGCAAGGACACGGCCTCGGCGCCGCACAGCTGCGGGGTCTGCTGAGCATGACCACCGCGAAGACGACCCTGCTGTCCACACCGGAAGCCGATGAGACGACCTCCCGGGCATGGCGGCTGTATAGGCGGTTCGGGTTCGTCGACGTCGTACGCAATTTCTCATTTCCCGGCGACTCAAGGCCGTTCGCGGTGCTCGGCCGGACGCTGCCGCTCGACATGTGACGGCCCGACTCGTGACCTCGACATGATCCGCTGGCTTCCGCTGGCCGTGGTGGTGCTCGCCCAGATCGCCTATCCACTGGCCCCCGGCGACATCCGCGCCCCGCTCGTTGTGCTCACGGTCGCGGCGGGCTACGCGGCCTCGGTCGGGCACGCGTTCTCAACCCGGGGTACGCGAGTGGGCGCGGCGCTCGTCGTCATCACCACCGGGGGTGGCCTCGCCGTCGAGGCGATCGGGGTGGCTACCGGCGTCCCGTTCGGTGAGTACCGCTACGGCGACGCTCTGGGTCCGAAGTTGCTTGGTGTTCCGCTGGTGATCCCGCTCGCCTGGACCTGGATCGCCTGGCCGGCGTGGCTCGTCGCGGGTCAGCTCGTCGCGGGCCGGCTCGTCGCGGGCCGGCTCGGCGCGGGCCGGCTCGGCGCGGGTTCGGCGCGGGCCGCGCGGATCGTCGTCGCCGGCACCGGCCTCGCCGCCTGGGACCTGTTCCTCGATCCCCAGATGGAAGCCGAGGGCTACTGGCGATGGACCGCCCCCGAGCCGGTGACGCTGCCCGGCGTACCCGAAATTCCAGTGTGGAACTACGTCGGGTGGCTGTTCGTGTCCGTGCTCATGATGGCGGCGCTCGCCGACACCGTTGGCCCGCGGGGAGCCGGCGTGGATCGGCGTGAGGATGCTCCGATGCTGGCGCTCTTCCTTTGGACGTACTTCTCATCGATCGTGGCGCACGCCGTGTTCCTCGGGCTTCCGGCCTCCGCGGCGTGGGGGGCGCTCGGCATGGGACTCATCGCGGTGCCGCTGACGATCGGGTTGCTCCGCCGATGACGCTCACGAACCTCGCCGTGTGGGTGCCTGCCCTCGTCGTCGGGCTGCTCACCGGGCACGCGTGCGTGAACGCGATACTGCTGCGCCGACCCGTAGCGACACCATCCACAGTGGGCTTTCCCGTATCGGTGCTGCTGCCCGTTCGAGACGAGGCCCACCGGGTTCGTGGGTGTGTCGAGTCGCTGCTCGCTCAGCGCGGTGTGCCGAGCCTGGAGATCGTGGTGCTTGACGACGGGTCGAGCGACGGCACGGCCGAGGTCGTGCGCGCGGCCGCCCGCGACGACCCTCGCCTGCGTCTCGTCGCCGGTGAGCCGCTGCCGCCGGGGTGGCTTGGAAAGGCGTACGCGTGCCACCAGCTCGCGACGCATGCCGCCCCCCGCTCGAGGGTGTTCGTCTTCATCGACGCGGACGTGGTGCTGGCCGCCGACGCGGTCGCCGCCGCCGTGGGCCTGCTCGACGGATTGGACCTCGTCTCCCCATACCCTCGGATCGTCACTGCCGGCGTCGGCGAGCGTCTGGTGCAGCCGCTGCTGCAGTGGTCGTGGCTCAGCTTCCTCCCGCTCCGCGCACTGGAGCGTTCTGCCCGCCCCTCGCTCGCCGCGGCCGGTGGACAGCTGCTCGTGGTGACGCGCGTCGGTTACGAGCGCGCCGGCGGGCACGCGGCCGTACGCGCCAACGTGCTCGAGGACATCGCGTTGGCCCGTTCCATCAAGCGGACGGGCGGGCGAATCGCACTCGCCGACGGGTCCCGGATCGCCTCGTGCAGGATGTACGGATCGTGGCGCGAACTCGTCGCGGGTTACTCCAAGTCGCTATGGGCCGCGTTCGGCTCGCCGGTGGGTGCGGCCGCCGTGGTGGTCACGCTGTCGATCCTGTACGTCGCGGCCCCCGTGTTCGCCGCGGTCGCGGCGGCCCTGGGCGAGTGGACGTGGGCGGCGGCCGGCGCTGCGTCATTCATCCTCGCGGTGGTTGGCCGGGTCGTCGCGGGTCTGGCCACCGGCACCAGGGTGTGGCCCGACGCGCTGGCCCACCCCGTCTCAATCGCCGTCTTCGGATGGCTCGTCGCCCACTCGTACCGCCAGCGCCGGCATCGGCAGCTCATCTGGAAGGGGCGCGCGGTCACGTGAGCCGGGTAGTCGTCATTGGAGCCGGAGTCGGCGGCCTGGCGAGCGCCGCCCGACTGGCCGCAGGTGGCCATCGTGTCACCGTGTTCGAGCGCGCCGACACGTGCGGTGGAAAGCTCGGCCGGCACGTCCAGGAGACGCCGGAAGGTACCTTTCGTTTCGACACCGGGCCAGGGCTGCTCACCCTTCCCCAGGTCTTTGCAGATCTCTTCGAGGCCACCGGTAGTTCCCTCGAGGACGAACTCGACCTCGTGCCGCTGGATCCCGTCGCACGGCACGTCTTCCCCGACGGAACCGTGCTGGATTCCGCCTCCGATGTCGCGGAGTTCGACCGACGGATCACGGTCGCACTCGGCGCACGAGCGGCCGCCGACTGGCGGGCGCTATGGCTTCGGGCCGGCCGAGTGTGGGACACATCCTGGCGGCATGTGCTGCGCTCCAATATGGACTCTCCCGCGTCGCTCCTCCGCCTTGCTTGGCGCCTGCGCGACCTCGCGGCGATCGCGCCCGGTCGAACCCTTCGAGGGCTCGGTCGGTCGTATCTGACCGATCCGCGCCTGCGGATGCTCCTTGATCGTTACGCCAGCTACTCGGGCTCAGATCCTCGACGGGCGCCCGCAGCACTCGTCGCCATCCCCTACGCAGAGCTGACCTTCGGCGGCTGGTACCTGCGTGGGGGTCTTGGCACCCTCGCCGACGCGCTCGTGCGCCGGTGTGAGGCGCTCGGTGTGAGGATCCACACTGGAGCGGCGGTGTCGCGCGTTGTCGCGAGTGGCGCGACGGTAGCCGGCGTGCACATGGCGGACGGGCAACGAGTTGCCTGCGACATCGCAGTGGCGAACGCGGACGCGTTAGCCGTGTACCGCGATCTGTTGCCGACACCCAACCGGGCGGTGAGACTGGCCGCAAGGAGCCTTGGCGGCTTCGTCCTCATGCTCGGCGTCCGGGGCCGGACGCCGGGGCTCGCCCACCACACTGTCTTCTTCCCCCGCGACTACGACGCCGAGTTCGACGCGATCTTCGGCAATCCTGCACGGCCCGTGGCCGATCCGGCCATTCTCGTCTCCATCGCCGACGACCCGTCACAGCGGCCGGACGGGTACGAGAGCTGGTTCGTGCTCGTCAACGCGGCACCGCACGGGCACTCGGCGACCACAGTGGACTGGCGCGCCCCCGGCGTAGCCGACGCGTACGCCAACCGTGTGCTCGATACCCTCGCCGCGCGCGGGGTAGACGTGCGCGACCGGGTGCTGTTCCGGGAGGTTCGCACGCCGGCTGATCTGGAGGCCGCGACCGCCTCGCCCGGAGGCGCGATCTACGGCACGCCACGCCACGGACTCAGCGGACTGCTCCGTACCCCCGGCCACAGCAGCGTCCGCGGCCTCTACCTCGTCGGCGGCTCCGCCCACCCAGGCGGCGGATTACCGATGGTGGCCCTGTCGGCCGAGATCGCAGCCCGCACCATCGGAAAGGACCATCCAACATCGCTGTGATCATGACCTGGGTGACATGAGATCCCGCCGATCATGACCTCCAAATCATGATCGGCGGTGAGGTTGGCGTTGGAGGTCGGTGCGGATGGCACCCATCAGTCGGGGTGCGGCGAGCAGGCTCAGCACCAGCCACACCGAGGCGGCCACGGTCACCGCGCCGGCGGTGAGGCGCGGGTCGACGAACCACGCAAAGCCGCCCAGGACGAGGGCGCAAATCACGACAATGATCCGCGTGGGGCGCTCGGCCACGGTGATCGCGCCGATCCCGGTCATGCCGGCGACGGCGGCTCGAGCTCGAGCGTACTCATGCAGCCAGGCGAAGCCGCCGCACGCCACGACGAGCCATCCCGGCGCGCCCAGCAGCCACAGGGCGGTCAGCCAGGCCGCCTCGCCGATGCGGTCGGCCACCGAGTCGTAGAACGAACCCAGCGGCGTCGCCCGTGAGGCGATCACCGCCACGGCACCATCGGTCGAATCCGCGATCGCGGCGACGAAGACCAGACCGGCGGCGAGGAAGAGCCACGGTCCGCCAAGGATGGCGACCACGGGAACGGCAGCCGAGCTCAGCAGGCCTGTCACCGTGACGGCGCCCGGCCGCACGCCAATGGCGGCGAGCGTCCGGCCGATGAGGTACGCAATCCGCAGCCACCACCGCACGTAGCGCGATGCGCGCCGAGGGTCGACGCCCTGGTGCAGCGTGGCCCAGTTTGCCGAGTAATCGTCCCAACTCAGCTGGCCGCCGCGACCCACGTCGGATTTCAGGCCCGGGCCCCCAACGCGAGGTTCAGCCAGACCTCGCGGGTGGCGGTCGACCGGTTGAGGGTGATGAAGTGGATGCCGGGTACACCCTCGTCCAGCAGCCGGGAGCACATCAGGCTGGCGTGCTCGATCCCGAGGCGTCGGACCGCCTCGGGATCGTCGGCGATCCGCTCGAACTCCGCGGCCAGCGCCGGCGGGAAGGGCGCGCCGGAGAGCTGCTCGGACCGTTCGATCGTGCTCATCTGGGTGACCGGCATGACACCGGCGAGGATCGGGACGTCTCCGCCCGCGGCGACGACCCGGTCGCGGAGTCGCAGGTAGTCATCGGCGTCGAAGAACATCTGCGTGATCGCGAAGTCGGCTCCGGCCCGGCACTTACTAACGAAGTACTCGGTGTCGGACGCGATGTCCGGCGAGCGAGGGTGCTTGTACGGGAACGCGGCCACGCCCACACAGAAATCGCCCAACTCGCGCACTAGCCGCACCAGGTCCTCGGCGTACCGCACGCCGTGCGGGTGTTGCACCCATGTGCCCATCGGATCGCCCGGAGGGTCGCCCCGAATGGCGAGGATATTGCTCACGCCGGCAGCGGCGAGCCGGCCGATCACGTTTCGGAGCTCGGCCACGGAGTGGTTGACCGCGGTCAGGTGTGCCATCGGGAGCAGCGTCGTCTCGGTCGCCACCCGCTCCGTGGCGGCCACGGTGTTATCCCTGGTGGAGCCTCCCGCCCCGTACGTGATCGAAACGAAGGATGGCCGCAGCGGCTCCAGCTCGCGAATCGCCCGCCACAGCTGCCTCTGTCCCTCCTCGGTCTTCGGTGGAAAGAACTCGAACGAGAAGGTCACGCCGGCCCGCACGAGGTCACCGATCGCCGGGTGCCCGCCGGGCAGGGTTGAGGGGAGTCCGAGAGCCACGTATGCGACTGTAGCCGGAATACGTCAGCCCGCAGCGTGGACCAGTCCCAGCTCAGCCAGGCGCCGCGCCGAGCATGGCCAGCGCTGCCGGCAGTGTGGGCAGCGCGGTGCGGCGGCCAATTGGCCGCTGCCATCGCTGTGATGATCTCTGAACATGCGCACTGCCAGCCGCCAGAGGATCTCCGAGGTCGCCTGCGTCGGCGGCTCCTCGGGCGGGTTGCTGAGGTCGATGTCACGGTGGATCACGGCTCTCCCGTCGAACGCCGGCCGACCCGGATCAATCAATGAAACTGTCCGACCCCTGGGGTAGGAAGGGGCCAGAAGGGGGGCCATTCGCGGGGCCAATCGATCTTCCTGTGGGGTCAGAATCTGACTGAGGGGGCCAAATAATCTTTCGTGGGTCGATGTTATGGGACGACGACTTCCAGGCCGCGGAGGGACGGATGCGGTACGGGTATGACGCGCCCGAGACGATCGGAGCGTTGATCGCTCGCGTACGAGGTGAGCTCGGCATCAGCCAGCTTCGGTTGGCGGAGCGACTGTGCGCCTCGTCCGGCATGCCCACGGTCACCCGGAAGGAGGTCTCCCGGTGGGAGCGAGAGGAGCGGATTCCCAGCGGCTACTGGCTCGGCTGGCTGGCGGTCTCGCTCGAGCGGCCGCTCTGGCAGCTTGAGCGCGCGGTCGCACTCGCACGGCGACGGCGAAACGGCCGGCCGGTCCCGCCACCCAACTGGACCGAGCAGGCCGCCGGCGTCTATGTCCGCGCCTCGTGACAGCCGGGAAGGCGGGTGACAGATACCGTCAACGCATGAGCGCGGTCGATCAGGCCGACCTACGTGCGCGGGTCGAGAAGGCACTCGCCGCCTTTCTCGGGCAGCAGCGCACCCTCCTCGTCGGGATCGACGCGGCCCTGGAACCGGTCGCGGACGCTATCGAGGCGTTCGTGATGGGTGGCGGTAAGCGGCTTCGGCCGGCGTTTGCCTACTGGGGCTTTCGTGGCGCGGGCGGTGTTGACTGCGACGAGGTGGTCGGCGCCGTGGCTGCCCTCGAGTTTGTGCAGGCCAGCGCCTTGATCCACGACGATGTGATGGACGCGTCCGACACCCGACGGGGCGAACCGGCGGTGCCCCGCCGCTTCGCCACCAGGCACGTCCATCATGCTTGGGCGGGCGACGCCGAGGGCTTCGGCGCCGGTTCCGCGATCCTGCTCGGCGACCTCTGCCTCGCTTGGTCGGACGAGTTGTTGCGCAGCTCGGGTCTCGACACCGCGGCCCTGCTGCGGGCCCGCCCGGACTTTGACCTGATGCGAACCGAGGTCATCGCCGGACAGTACCTCGACGTCCACGCCCAGGTCACCGGCGACACGTCGCTGCAGCGCGCATCGACCGTCGCGCGTTACAAATCCGCGAAATACACGGTCGAGCGCCCGCTGCTGCTCGGTGCGGCGATCGCCGACGCCTCGGACGAGATCCGGTCCGCGTACTCCGGGTTTGGGCTGCCGCTGGGTGAGGCGTTCCAGCTGCGTGACGACATCCTTGGCGTCTTCGGTGACCCGACGCTGACCGGAAAACCGGCCGGGGACGACCTGCGCGAGGGGAAGCGCACCTACCTCGTGGCGGCAGCCGTCGCCGCCGCCGACCCGGCGATCGCCGAGCAGCTGCGGCGAGGGCTCGGGGACCGCGACCTCGATGATGCCGGCGTCCACCGGCTGCGGGAGATCATCGTGGCCACCGGGGCACTTGACCGCACCGAGCAGCGCATAGCCAGCCTCACCGAGACCGCCCTGGACACGCTGGGTCGGATAACGCTGACCGCAGAGGCGACAACGATGCTCGCGGAGCTGGCGCAGGCGGCGACGCGCCGCGCCGGCTAGCGTCGCGGGAAACTTGATCCAAGCGGTGCGACGGTCGCCCTGACAGTCGTCATGACCACTCTGTCGCTTGGATCGGGGCGCGGGACGGGCAGAGACGCCTCCACAGTGGAGGAAAAGTCCGCACCTGGCTAACGGCAGGATCAGCCCCGGGCACCGGCCGATCGGGAGCGCGCCGCGCGTTCCCACCAGATCCAGCACGACAGACTCGTGAGGACCAGGGCGAAGCCGAAGGCGACATCCTCAATGGGCGCGCCGATTACCCGCAGCCCAACGATCGCGCTGGGGTCGTAGCGGACGACGCGTCGTCCGGTCAGGATCCCATTAAAGATCAGCTGGAAAATGAGAACGATCGGGTACGCCGCCCAGAAAGCCCGGCGCAGCACCAGACGTGTCCGCAGCACAACCAGGTCGAGCAGGAGCGCGCCGGCGAGTCCGACCACGGCGGCGGCGGTGTACGTCACGGCTCCTCCTCCCTGTCGCGGACCGGCCAGCCGGTGACCTTTCGCACGGCCTCGAAGCCGAGAACCGCACAGATCGGCACGACGAGGAAGAAGAGCAACTCCTCGAGCGGAACGCGACCGGGCAGCGTGACGCCGATCACCTGACCGGAGTCGTACCACCAGTGTCCGGCCGCGATCGCGGCGATGTCCCACGCGACGAAGACGACAACGACGGGCGCCAGCGTCAGCAGGAGACGGCGCCAGCGGCGAAACACTCCCAACCGCAGCGCCGGCTCGAGCCACAGCGCACAGCACAGACAGACTGCGAGCACTCCGAAATACGTGAGCTGACCCATGCGTGGGGCGAACCGCTCAGAAGCCGAGCGATTGCGCTCGACGCTTGACCTCGGTGGCTCCATCGCCGCTCAGGGCGGCAGCCGGTGTGCCCGGCAGCGAGTCGTCCGGGGAGTAGAGCCAACGCAATGCCTCGTTGTCGCTGTACCCGGCGTCGCGAAGCAGCGTCAGTACTCCCGGCAGGTGCTTGATCACGTTACGTCCCGCGACCAGTTCCTGGGGGACCTGCAGCAGCCCGTCGTGTCGTACGGCGAGAAGCGCGCCGTCTCGAATCAGCTGGTGCACCTTCGTCACCGGAACTTCGAGTCGCTCGGCCAGTTCGGGAAGGGTGACCCATCCAGACGGCGGATGTGGCAGGTCGGTTGAGGTCTCGCTCACATCCCCACAGTGCCACGGCCACAAAGACCCACCACCGTCGAGGTCGCTGCGACCCGGCGTGCCGCCGCCGCGTCGCATGAGGGCGCGGTTGGCTGGACACGCCACTAGACTGCCTGGCGATGGACACGAAGGTCGCCGATCCGCTGCGCGGTGCGCTCCTCGGGGGGCGTTACCGCGTCACGGGCCGTCTGGCCCGCGGGGGAATGGCGACCGTCTACCAGGCCCGTGACGAACGCCTCGACCGGACGGTCGCCATTAAGATCATCCATCCGGATCAGGCCGGCGACCCGCGTTTCCTGGACCGGTTCTCCGACGAGGCTAAGACCGTCGCGCAGCTCGCGCACCCCAACGTGGTGGCGGTGTACGACCAGGGCAGCCACGATGGGGCGCCCTATCTTGTGATGGAGTACGTGCGCGGTCGAACCCTGCGCGAGGTTCTCAACGACCGCCGCCGCCTCGACCCGGCCGAGTCGCTCGCGGTGCTCGAGCAGATCCTGGCGGCCCTGGCTGTCGCGCATCGAACCGGGCTCATCCATCGCGACGTGAAGCCGGAGAATGTGCTCGTCGCGCCGCCCCCGAACGGCTCGGGCGACCTCATCGACGCCGTGGTCAAGGTGGCCGACTTCGGCCTCGCGCATGCCGTCGAGGCCGCCGGTCGAGCAGGTCCCGGCCAACTGATGGCCACCGCGGAGTACGTCGCACCCGAGCTTGTCGCCGACGGTCGCGCCGACCCACGTGCCGACGTCTACTCCGCCGGCGTCGTCCTCTTTGAGATGCTCACCGGACGGGTCCCGTTCGACGGTGATCGCCCGGCGGACGTGGCCTGGCAACACGTCGACCACGACGTGCCCCGGCCGTCCCGGGTCGTGCCCGGGCTGCCGGCATTGCTCGACGACGTCGTCCTGCATGCCACCTGCCGCGACCCGTCCGGGCGTCCACGCGACGCGGCCGCCATGCTGGCCGAGGTCCAATCCGCTCGCGACGACGTCGGCGCGCTCGCCGGCCCGACCAGAGCGCTCGCGCACCCGACGGTCGTGGTGCAGTCGGTTCACCGAAGAACCGGGGACCCACGCCCTTCCTGGGCCCGGCTACCGCCACCGCGCGGGCCGGTTGCGGCGGCCCGCGGCTCCGTCGCGGCCGCCGGTCGCCGGATGGTCGAGCTCGTTCCCGCCCGCGGGCTTCAGACAGCCCGGGCGTCGTTCCTCCGGTACCTCGACCGTCTGCGCGCCACCCAACGGGGGCGCCAGCAGCTGCTGGCCGTCCTCGTCGTCATGGGGTTGCTGCTGACCGTGGGTGGTTGGTGGTTCGGCTTCGGCCGGTACACATCGGCTCCCTCGCTGGTCTCCATGACCAAGGCGAACGCGATCGCGGAGGCGGCGCGAAACGGCTTCCAGGTCGACTACGGCGCCGGCATCTATGACGAGCACATCCCGATCGATACCGTGATCCGTCAGGCCCCCTCGCCGGGCGGACGGGTCGTCAAGGGCGGCACGATCACGCTGTTTCTCTCGCTCGGACCGGAGCGCTACCAGGTCCCGGAGGTGGCCGGCCAGGCCGCCGATTTCGCCACCGCACAGCTGAAGGAACAGCGCTTCGTTGTCCAAAACGTCGAGGGCTACTCCGACACGCTGCCGGTGAACTTCGTTGTCGGCACCGATCCCCCGGCCGGAACACCGCTGAAGCCGAACTCTGTGGTGAAGCTGATCATCGCCAAGGGTCCATACCCGGTGCACATCCCCGGCGTCGTGG
>JAXIPB010000039.1:0-28485 GCA_045403155.1 Micromonosporaceae bacterium | reverse complement strand
TGTAGCGGCCCCCGCGCGTCGTTGTTGGGCGGCTCAGCAGAACCCGTCCGGAACGCTCGTCTGGCAAGAATTGGAGACGAAGATGTTGCCCGAGCCGCTGCCGTCGGAGAAGAGGTCCGGATCGTTGTTGCCGAGCAGGTTGCCCTTGACCAGGTTGCCGACGGGGTCGCTGCCGCCAATTGTGGCGGTGCTGAACACGGCGACACCGCCGGAGGCGAGTGTCGGCCCGCTCGGCCGGTTGCCCGTCACGATATTGCCGAGCACCGTGGAGCGGCTCGCGCCAGCGAGCGCAATACCGATGCCCGATGCGGGCGGTCCCTCGTCTGACGCCGGGCACGCCTTTGTGTTGTCGTGCACCTGGTTGCCCTGCACGGTCCAGCCCTCGACCGATGTGTGTGTCGAGAGGACGATGATGCCGACGCAGTTGCCGTACGAGGTGTTGTCGACGATGGTGCCATGGGATGAGTCGCGTACGAAGATTCCGAAGAATCCGTTGTCCCAGGCCGTGTTGCCGACGATCGTGGCGTCGGCGTCGGGTGAGTCGCCGAGGTATACACCGGCCTCTTCCGATCCAGTGGCACGGTTCGCCTTGAGTGAGCCGCCGGTGGAGAGGAAGCGGGCGATGCCGTACTCGCCGTTGTCCACCGCGGTGTTGCCTACGATGTCGACGTTCCTGCCGCCGATCATGCCGATGCCGAAGTTTTGGAACCCTTCAACTCGGAACCCGGAAACCACGGCGTCACTTATGGGATCGATGACCTCGCCCGTGCCGAAGTCCACCACGCCGACCAGGGCGATCCCTATTGTCTGGCCAGCAGCGTCGAACGCACACGGAGTTTGAGGCGCCTGCGCGGGCTGCATGATCACGGCCCCAGAGCCTGGAAGCTTGACGCCGTCGGTGGTCACGCACACCGCCTCGTGGTAGGTGCCCGCCGTAACGACCACTGTCGCGCCGGGTTGCGCCGCGTCGACAGCGGCCTGAATGGATTGACCCGGGTGTACGACGAGAGCCGCAGCCGATGCTTGGGTGCCCCCGAGCGCCATTGGCGCCATGACGACGGACCCGATGACCGCTAGTCTCATGGTGATCTTGCCGATCATGCTTGCTCCTCTCGCTGACTCCTTTTGAGACGCCGCAGGGTCAGGGCGAGGCCTGCGGTTGTCGCGGACACTAGGCCTCGGGGCACGCGGATTCATCGGGGCGCACCCTGGAGCCGAGTCCGGGTACACCCTGGTCATGGCGAGCTGGCGTGAAATGCATGGTGACCCGTACGCTTGGCGGCCGTCCACAAGTGACGAAACCTCGCTAGCCACCGTTTCGAGGCGCCATATGGCAACCGGGAATGGGGGCTGCGCCCTTCGACGTATGCGTGGACAATGACACGGTCCCTCATCAATTCGGGGTCCGTGACCGCAGTCCACGTACGACGCGCGGACAGTGACCCCGACCCGACCGACGAGGAAGTCCCGTGAGCCATGATCTTTCCACCCTCCGCAGCAGGTTCCGAGGCGTCATCGTCACTCCCTCGGATCCGTGGTACGAGGGCGCTCGCGTACTCTTCAACACCCGCATCAAGACGCGACCGGCGATTCTGTGCCGGTGCAGCGACACCAACGATGTGGTGGAGGCGGTGCGCTTCGCCCGTGACGGCGGTCTGGCAGTCTCCATCAGGGGCGGTGGCCACCACGCCTGTGGCTTCTCCTTGGTTGACCGAGGGCTGGTGGTCGATACCGGGTCGATGAGAGATGTGGGTTTCGATCAGCTCGCCGCCACAGCTGTCGCCGGGGCCGGCTGTGGCTGGCGTGACCTCGACCGGATCACCTATGTCGACGTCGCGACCACCGGTGAGGCAGGGCTGCCGCACGGCTATGCCGGGCCGGGTGGCGATTGCCCCTCAGTCCGCAACGCCGGCTATAGCCTAGGTGGCGGGTACGGGCTGTTGGGCCGTCGCTTCGGCCTGGGCTGCGACCACATCCTCGAAGCCGAGATGGTCGATGCCGACGGTCGTGTGCTGCGCGCGGCGGAGGACGAGAACCCGGACCTGTTGTGGGCTCTGCGGGGGGCGGGTGGCGGCAGTTTCGGCGTCGTGACTCGCCTGAAGTATCGCCTCGACGCCGTACCGAAGACCGTCATCGGCGGTCTGATCGCATGGCCGATGGAACAGGCGGAGGCGGTCTTTCGTGCCTACCGCGATCTGTACGTCGGGCGCGAGGACGATCGCCTATCGCTGTACCTGTTGCTAACGACGGATCCGTACCCCGACGGCGAAAAGGTCGTGGTGGTCTATGGCTTGTACGTCGGCCCGCCGTCCGCCGCGGAGGCGCAGCTCGCGCCCATCCGGTCGTGCGGGCAGCCGCTCTACGACACCTTCGGACCCACCTCGTACTACGACCTGCAACGGTCGCTGGGCGAGGAGATCATTTATGGTCTCCAGTCCAAGTGGCGCGGCGGCTACTTCCGCGACGACGGCTTCGAGGACGACGCCTTCGCGCGCATCGTTGACTGGTTCCGGCGGATACCGTCGGGATACTCGATGGCCCGGTTCGACCTGCTTGGTGGCGGCGCCATCGCCCGCGTACCCGCCGATGCGACGGCCTTTGTGCACCGGGCGTCGCTGTTCTACATCTCGATCATCTCGCTGTGGGAACGCGACCGCGAGACCGTGGCCAACATCGCATGGGTGGACGGCCTCGCCGCGGCGCTGCGACCGTTCCTCACCGGCGAGGTCTACCAGAACTATGCCGACGAGGATCTGGAGGACTGGCCAGCCGCGTACTACGGCGCCAACTACCCGCGCCTCCAAGAGGTCAAAGGACGCTACGACCCAGCCGACTTCTTCCACCACGGACAAAGCATTCGGCTGCCCCGGCGCGATCCCTAGGGCGGCGAAGCGCCCGTTCTTCGACTCGTGCTGATCGAGGTCTTGATCGCTGGCGCGGGCGATCAAGCCCTCGATGGTTCGCCCTAGGGTGGTCAGCTGCTTCAGGACACACGGCCTTCGCGGATGTTGGCGTTCTGCTCCTGGACCGTCGTGGGCACGCGGTCTTCGCGGGTGTTGGCGTTCTGCTCCTGGACAGTCGTGAGTATGCGGTCTTCGCGGGTGTTGGCGTTCTGCTCCTGGTACGCGGTCGCGGTGGTCGCCGCCGGCCGGGTCTGGTTTGCAGCTATGGCGACCCCTGCTACTCCGGTGATCACAATCGCAAAGAGAAGGGCCAGCGGCCAAAGGATGTGATGCTTCTGTGAGACGGTGCGCGCGCGGCTGATTTCAACCTCGGCTGCACGGTCGATCTGCGGGGTCATGGCTCGCTCCTCGTGTCGGGATCGGACGCGTCAGTCGCGACGGCAAGCCACTGCAGCGGCAATGTCCTTCGCGGCGTATGACGCAGATCGGGCTCGGTCATGACTGAATCGTCGCCGGGACCGGCTGGCGCCCCATCGTGGAGGCACCACGAACATTGGCCGCCACGCGTCAGCGAAGAGCCGCCGGAAGCTCCTCCCGCGACCCGATCCCGAGCTTCTGATAGGCGCTGGTTAGGTGCGTTTCGACGGTGCGACGCGTGAGAAAGAGCTCCTGCGCGATCTCCGGGTTGCTGCTGCCTTTGGCCGCCATCCGCGTCACGCGCCGCTCGCTGGGGGTAAGCGCCTCGGGCCCGCTGAGCCGGTCGCGTCGGGGGTGTGCGCCGGTAGCCAAGAGCTCGTCGCGGGCGCGCTGGGCCAGAATCTCGGCGCCGCACCGGGCCGCGAGCTCAAGTCCCTCGCGCAGGGGGCGGCGCGCCTCGCTGCGACGGCGGGTACGGCGGAGGGCGGACCCGTAGTCGATCAACGCGCGGGCATGCTCGAGCACCGCTCCGGATCTTTCGAGTACGGCGACCGCCTCCACGAGATGCCCAAGGCCGTCGTCGTCCCCCGCCACGAGACCCGCCGCCCGCAGTGCCACGCCCAGCGCGCGGGGTGCACCAAGCTCGCGCGCCAGGCGCAACTCCTCGACGGCGAGCTCAGTTGCCCGCTCATGGTCATCAAGAGCTTCGAACGCGAGTGCCGCCTCCGAGCGCCAGGCCCACAGCGAGGGCGATAGGTTGGCGGTGCTCTCGTATCGCTCCCCACAGGCGAGCAGGTCCGCGAGTCCATCGCGGAGCCTGCCCTGCGCGACGCGCAGGCGCCCTCGCGCCGGTAGCAGCATCGCGGCCCAGCAGAACGTGTGCGACTGACTGTGACGCTCCTCGACGCGCGTGTCGACAAGTAGGGCATCGGCCTCGGACCAGCGCCCATGTTCGACCAGCGGATTGATCAACGCGGCGACCGCCCCAGGGAGCCAGAAATGGTGACCGTAGAGCCGAGCAGCCTCGACAGCGTCGTGCGCGTCGGCCTCGGCGTCGGCGAGCGCACCTGTACGGTAGGCGCCGATCGAGCGGATGGTAGCCATGGAGATGAAGCGCGGGAGCGACCCGCGACGCCGCGCGTCGTCGAGCCAGGCGCCCGCCAGCGCGAAGAGTTGCTCGAACTGCTCCGAGTTGTACAGAGCGACCGCGAGCTGGCCTTCGACTGAGTAGTCGCTTTCGGGGTGCGCGTGCGGCAGCGCCGCGATCGCGCGTTCGGTCAGTGTACTGGTCTCGGCGGCCGGCCGGTTCGCGAACGCCGTGGCAGCGGCTGCGACGGCGAGCGCAAGCGGCTCGGTGAGCGTGGGGTCGGCGGCTCGCTCGCGCAGTCGCACGACCCGATCCTCGATATCGCGCACGACAGCCATGTCAAGGTGTCCCGCTCCAACCGCCGCCGCCTCGAGCAGGTCGGCCGGTCCCGGAGCGCCCGACCGCTCACGCACCTCGTCGACCACGGACACGGCCTCGGCGATGCGATCCGCCAGCAGGAGCGCGTGGCGCCGCATAAGCACGATGCTGACGCGGGTGTCGAGCGCCTCTGCTTCGGCCGCCGCTGCCTCGAGCCGCGCCGCGGCTGCGTCCGGCTGCCCAGCAGCAAGCTCGGCCGCGCCGAGCTGCCGCAGCAGTGCGGCATGCTGGTCGGCATCCGGCGGCTCGGCGAGCGCCCGCCGCAAGTATGTTGCTGCGACGTCCGTCGCCCCCTGCTCCGCGGCCCGCCGAGCCGCCGAGCGGAGGTACTCGACCGCGGCCGCGTCGGCGCCCGGATCGCTCTCCAAGAGGTGGGCGGCGACTGCGTCCTCGTCGACGCCAGTGCGGGCAAGGATCCGCGCAGCTCGGGCATGAGCGCTCGCCCGCACAAGCGCGGGAACCTCGGCGTAGATGGCCGCTCGTACAAGCGGGTGTACGAACGACAGCTTCCGATCGTCGCGAAGGATCTGGACGCGCACGAGGGCCTCGGCGAGCTTCGCTGCGGCTCCATCGTCGAGCTCGGCAAGCGCCGCAGCGTGCCTCAGCTCCGCGCCGCCGCCGAGAACCGCGACCGCGCGCGCCAACGCGGTCGCGCCGTCCCCCAGCGCGGCGAGCCGGCGGAGCATCGCGCGCGTCACACCATGCGGGCCGATTTCCGCGATTCGGCCCGCGGCCGTTGCCGTCGGACGCACCTGACCGTCCAGCAGTGCGATGAGGAGTTCGCCGAGGAGGAAAGGGTTACCGCCCGACGCGGCATGGGCGGCCGCGGTGAAGGCCGGGTCAGGCTCCGAACCGAGTCCGGCCCGAAGCATCGCCGCGACCGCCTTAAGGCTCAGCGCGCCGGGTCGCACGACGTCGCGCACCTCCGCGCCGAGCATGCCAAGCAGGTGCTCATTGCCTCCCGGCTCACCGGGTCGCCCGGCCAGGAGGAGGAGGACCGGCACGCCCTCGAGGCGCCGTCGCAAATAGAGCAGGAAGCGCAGCGAGGCGCCGTCGCACCATTGGACGTCGTCAACGGCGACCATCATTGGCGCTTCCCCGGCAAGGTTGACCGTCAGCCAGTAAAGGCCATGCAGCGCGTCCAGGGCATAACTGCCCTCCGCACGCTCCGGAACTTCGCCGGCCGCGTGGAGCGCGAGCACCGGCCGCGCCAGGGCCGCTGCGCCGACGAACAGCTTGTCGGCCTCCGGCTCACTGGCGAGCGCTGGCCAGAACAACTGGCGGATCACACCATACGGGAAGTCGGCCTCGAGTTCGCCACCCACCCCGCTCACGACGCGGAAACCGGCATCACCCGCCAGAGTGCGAGCTACGGCAAGAAGCGCGCTCTTGCCGATCCCGGCCGGTCCCTCGACGACGATGCATCGACCGTCGCCACCGCGTGCTGCGGCGAGTCCACCGCGGATGATGTCGAGTTCAGTGTCCCGCTCGAGCAACCCGGTCACGGCAGCACCGTATCGCGGCCGAGCTCGGGCCGCTCGAGGGCCCGGTCCCTGCCGGAATCGACTACCCGTGACGTGCTACGAGCGCAGGTAGGTGAGCACCGCGAGCACCCGCCGGTGGCTGTCGGTTGCCGGCGGCAGACTGAGTTTGGTAAAGATGCTGCCCACGTGGGTTTCCACTGTCTTCGGACTCAGAAACAGGCGCTGGCAGATCGCCTGGTTGGATCGGCCTTCGGCCATCAGCGCGAGGACCTCCCGCTCGCGACCGGTGAGTTCAGCGAGCGGGTCCGGATTCCGGCGCCGGCCCAATAGCTCGGCCACCATCTGCGGGTCGATCGCCGAACCCCCGCATCCCACCCGCCGTACGACATCAACGAACTCGTCCACATCGGGCACACGATCCTTGAGCAGGTAACCGACCCGACCGCTGGAATCGCCGAGCAGCCGCACGGCGTAGTGGGTCTCAACGTAATGGGACAGTACGAGGACGCCGACCTCGGGAAAGTCCTGCCGGATGCGGATCGCGGCCACAAGACCCTCGGTGGTGTGGGTCGGGGGCATGCGGATGTCGACGATCGCCACCTGCGGCTCCGTGGACCGAACGAGTTCGAGCAGCGCGTCGGCGTCGCCGGCCTGGCCGGCGACGTCAAAGCCAGAGTCGCGTAGCAGCCTCGCTAGCCCGTCCCGAAAGAGCACCGCGTCGTCGGCTAGTACGACTCGCACGGGATCACCGCCCTCACTACGGCGCCCCGACCGGCCCGGTTCTCGATCTCAACTCGCCCATCAAGGGCCGCCACGCGGTCGTCGATGCCGTCCAGGCGGATCCGGCGTTCCGCTCCGTCTTCGCGGGTCGCGTCGTCGGCCACCTCGACCGTGAGGGTGCCCCCGACGTGTTCGGCGCTGATTCGTACGGCACATGCGCCCGCATCGGCGGCGGCGGCCACTGCGCGCGAGGCGACCTGGTAAGCGGTCGCCTCGACCGGGGCCGGCAGCCGGGCGGCAGGCGCCGAGGCGAGTCTGGCCGCGACGGGCGACCGCTCGGCGAGCGAAGTCAGTGCCGGGCCGAGTCCCTCATCGGTCAGTAGTGCCGGGTGGACACCGCGCGCCAGTTCCCGCAACTCGCTCAAGCCGTCGCTGAGCTCGCGCGCTGCCGTATCCAGCGCGGCGGCAAGGGCAGGCGTGAGGCCGGGACGCGTACGAGCCATGCGCAGGGCCAAGGACAGCGTGACGAGACGCTGCTGGGCTCCATCGTGGATGTCACGCTCCAATCGTCTGCGCTCCGCGTCCTGGGCGGACACGATGCGCTGCCGAGACGCCTTTAGCTCCTCGATCAACCGGACGTTGCGCAGGGCCAGCCCGGCCTGGGCGGCGAGGTCGGATATCAGCTTGTCCTCGGCCGGGGTTAGCGGCTCGCCAGGCGGCTTGGTCACGGAAAGGGCGCCGAGCAGCTCGCCCCGATGGCGTATGGGTAGCGTCTTTGTGCCATCGACCCAGGACGGCGGATCGCCATCTACCATCCGAATTGGCTGCGCCTCGCCCGCATGTCCCGGCCAAACCGCGGCCGACCTGAGGTCTGTTCCGACCGCCAACCACACCGCAGCCTGGGTCGCGCCGCTACCCTCCGCCAGAGTCCTCGCCATTACCGGCAACAGAGCCTCTGTGGCAATCGGCTCGCCCATCCGCCGAGCGAAGCCCGCCAGCACCTCATAAGGACTTGCCCGCCGGCCGTACACCATGCGGTTAGCCAACCCCTGCAGGCGCTTCCGAACGGGTTGGAAGATCACCGCCACCAGAGCCGTGGCGAGAACCGACAGGGCCAGATTGGGTTGGCCCTGGATGCCGATCGCCGCGCCGAGCCCAACTACCACCGTCACGAAGACGGTCGTGACAAGCACGGCCAGTGCCCCGTACACAACCATCTTCGAGACAACACGATCGATGTCGTAGAGACGGTACTTGAGGATGGCGATAGCTGCCGCTATGGGTATGCCGGCAAACGCGGCTATGAATAGATTGCCGGATTCGACCGCTCCGGTCCGTTGGGCGATGTCCCCGAGGCTCGCAAGGGCGATGAAAACGACGCCGGCCACGGCCATCCATAGGAGCTGCCGACGTATCACGCCATCGGCGTGGCGGTATCGGACGACAAGCGAAACGATCGAGGCAGTCAGGACGACAGTGACAATCTGGTTCCCGACAGTATCCGCGACTCGCAGCGTCACCCCGCCGCTGTGGATCGAGATTGGATTGACGATTTCGGGAAACTCCGCCAGCGGGCCAGGCATGAGGCCTCGCCCTATCAAGACCAGGGCGCCACCAGCTGCGCCAACCCAGGCTATGACCCGCCATCGCGGGCTCGGCAGCCGTCCGTTGGGAAAGAGCAAGAAGAACATCCACATGGCGCCGAAGGCCAGCATCCAAATCCAGTTTGCGACCCACGCCGCGATTGCCACTGTAGGTGCAACGCCTGGGCCATCAGCCAGGGCGTGGTTGACATACGCGTGAAGCGCACCCACCAATGTCCACACGAGTCCAACGACGAACAGCAACCAGCCCGCCATGATCCGGGGTCGCCGCCACGCCACGAGTGCTCCCGCCGTGGCGAACGCCAGCACCTCCGGGACGTAGAACAGAAGATCATAGGCCGCGCGGTGATCGATGACAATGAGCGCCACTGCTATGGCAGCGAGCGCGAGCGTGGCGGACCATACGCCGATGACTACAGCGAGGATGGCGCGGCCCTTCATGGCGTTGGCTCTGTAGTCTGGACCGGTAGCCATCCGGTGATGATGGTTCCAAGGCCGATGGTCGATTCGACCCGCACGTGTCCGCCTAGGGCCTCAGCGCGGTCAACCATGTTCTGGAGACCGGATCCTCGGGTCGTTGCCGCGGGGTCGAAGCCGACGCCGTCATCGTCCACACTGAATTGCAGGCGACCCGGCGGTGCCGACACTATCACCACAATGCGTTCGGCCTGAGCGTGTTTCGCCACGTTCTGCATTGCCTCGAGGCAGGAGAAGTACACCGCGGCCTCGATGTCTTGCGCGTATCGGTCAATACCCTCGGCCTCGACGGTGATCGGTTGGGGAGCTGCACGGCATTGCACGTGGAGCGCAGCGACTAGGCCCTCGCTGGCCAGCAGCGGTGGGTAGACCCCACGCGCGAGATCGCGAAGCTCCGACAACGCACCGGCGGTCTCCCCTCGCAACTCCGCCAGGACCCGACGCTCGTCGTCAGTCTCCACATCTGTCCGCGGGGTATCGAGCGCGGTGGCCACGGCCGCGAGGCGGCGCTCGACCCGCTCGTGGATGTCTCGCTCAAGTCGACGTCGCTCAGCGTCGCGGGCTTTGATTAGTCGCTCCCGAGACGCTCGCAGATCCTCGATAAGCCGGACGTTTCGCAGCACCAGCCCGGCTTGGCCAGCCAGATCGGCGAGGAGCCTCTCCTCATGCGGTCCCAGCGGGTGGCCGGGCCGCGTGTGCACAGCCAGGGCGCCCAGGACCTCACCATGGTGGCGGACGACTTCCGTCCGCGTACGAATTCGAGTGTTGGGGCGCCACGCTTCGTTGGCCGCGCTCGGCTCCTGGCCCTCGCCGCCCACTGGCCAGCCGGCGACCCAACACAGTCGGTCCCCGAAACGGAGCCACACCTCGGCTCTGGCGGCTCCGGTCCCGTCCACGAGCACCCGAGCCATCCGGGGCAGCAGCTCCTCCGACGGATGGGTAGCGGCCATCCGCCCGGTGAACCGCGATAAGACCTCGTACGGTGTCGCCCGCTCGCCATACACCAAGCGTTGCGCGAGACGCTCGACCCGTTCCCGCACCGGCTGGAAGACCGCCGCAAGGATGGCCGCGCCGAGGATCGACAGGACGAGGCTGGGCTCGCCCTGCGTGCCGATCGCCGTCCCGACTCCGACCACCACCGCCACGTAACCCGCGGTGATGAACACAGCCAGCGCGCCGTACACGACCGTCTTCGAAATCACGAGGTCGATGTCGTACAGCCGGTACCTAAAGATGGACACGCACGCAGCAATCGGGAGCGCGACAAAAGCAAGCGCCACTAGTCCACCGATGTCGATGTCTGCGAAGTAACTGAGCAGGCCGCCCAGCACGAAGGTGAATGCAAGCAGGCAAGCCGCGTACGTCATCCATTTGAGCTGCTGTCTCAGCTCCCCCGTGGACCGGCGCAGGCGCATCACCATGGCCACACCGGACGCGATGACGCAGGCCAAGGATAGGAAGAAGGCGAGATTCACTATCGGCTGTATGAGGCCCAGTCGGACGAATGAGGCTCCAAAAGGGTTCATAACCGAGGGAAGAACGCGGTCGAACGGTATCGGCGCGATGGCAAAGCACAGAGTCAAGACCGCCGTGGCGCCGGCGGCAACCCACGCCATTGGCCGCCAGCGGCGGGAGGGAAGGTGGCCGTCGGGAAACAGAAGGAAGCCGAACGTAAACATTGGGACGGTATAGAGCGGCGGCGTCCACCACGCTAGCCAGCCCATCACAATCGTGCCCGGGAGCGGATCGGGATTGTGTACGATCCCGTATTCGGCGTAGGCCTCGGCCAATAAGCTGACGCCGCCTACTAGCCCGAAGAAGCAGTAGATCCATCCGATCGGGTTGTGAGGATGGCCGGCGGCGATGATCAGACCGATCGTCGCGAACGCTAGAACCACCAAGGGCATCGCCGCATTGGCACGGCCGTGATCCGTGAGGGCGACCATGACCACGGTCAGCGCTGCCATAGTGATCGCGACGGCCTCCAGCGTCCACGCAATCCTGACCACAGCACGCACGGTCGATCGGGCGCGCATCGCCTCGCTGGACACGGCTAGACCGGTCACGTGATGCACCCGCTCTGCCCGGTGAGCACGGCCTCAAGCGCGGCCGCCGACAACTCCGCCTTGGCGATGAATCCCTGCGCCCCACTGCTCGCCACCTGGCCGCCGTAGTCCGCGGCGTCCCTACTGGACACCAGCACGACGGTCGTTAAGTTGCCCTCGCGCGCGAGCCGCCGGGTGACCTCGAAGCCGTCGATGTCAGGGAGCCGGATGTCCAACAGCATCACCTCCGGCCGCAGCGTCCGGGCCGCGGCGATCGCCGAACCCCCGTCCTCAGCCTCGCCGACCACCGCGTAGCCCTGCATCTCCAGCAGCGCACGCGCCCATGACCGGAACCCGGAGTGGTCATCGACGATCAAAATGCTGCGCCGCACTCTCGGATCATCCTCTTGAAGCCCCGTTCTCGCATCCGGGCTAGCCCCGAGGCAACGCCCGCCACGCCGCTGCATACTTTCGCGCATGTTTGACGTTGCGCAAAGTTCTGGTACGCGCCGGGAGAGGGATCAGGCCAGCTGGGTCCTTTGGCGTTGGTGGGTCGCTGCGACCATAGTCGGCGTGGTGCTCGGCATCGCCGCCAGCGGCATGCTCGAAGAAGCGATATCGCCGTCGCGGTACGGTGCTGGGATCCCGCAGCGGGAACTCACGGCGATTCTCGCTGCCGGCGCGGTGGGTTCCGTATTGGGAGCCTTCATCGGAGCGATCCAGTGGACGGTCCTCCGGCGGCGGTTGGACCACGCTGGCTGGTGGGCACCAGCGACCATCGCCGGATGGTGCCTGGCCGGAGTGGTTGCGCAAGCTCTTTCGACCGGCGACGAGTCACTGATGGATCTTGCGGTCATCCTGCTCCCGCACATCCTCCTGACGGGCGTGTTCCAATGGCTCGTACTCCGGAGAGAGGTCCGCGCCGCTGGCCGATGGCTCTGGGGAAGTGCTGGGGCTCTCGTCGCCGCGTTCGTCGCGACCTTCATGGTGGCCGCGCCGGGCATGGTGATGGCCGGTTGGCTCAGCTGGGAGGACTTCGCCTCCATGAAGGCGCGGGTGCTCTTTGGACTCGTTCTTGGCCCGATCTACGCGGTCATAACGGGGCTCGTAATGGTCCACCTGCTGCCGCAACGAGCGGTGCCTCGGGGCTAGCCCCGAGGCACCTTGCGTACTGGGCGTCGCACAATTGGCACATGGCTGACACTTCAGTACCTGCACGAGAGGTCGCCGCCGGGGAGCGGGCCGATCGGGGCGCCTACGGCTTCTTGATCCGGTGGGTCATCGCGACCAGCGTTGGGCTCGTCGTGGGCGGTGGCGTGGCGGCGACGGTCGAGAGCGTTCGCCGGTGCCCTGTCGGCGCGCTTTGCTGAGCTCACGCCCAGCGGGGCCGACGACATCTCGGCGCTGAGCGTCGTGGTGGGATTCATCCCGTTCATCCTCCTGCCCGGCCTCTTCCAGTGGCTCGGGTTGCGCACGCGTGTCGACGCGGCGATGTGGTGGCTGTGGGGAAGTGTCGCGGCATTCCTCCTCGGGGGTGTCGGAGCGTTCGCGGTGGTACGAGGGGGCCTGGTGAGCGCCGGCCTGCTCACGCCGTACGACTTTCCCTCGGTCAAAGCCTGGGTCCTGTTTGGCGTCGTGATGGGCCCGATCTACGGCGCCGTAACTGGTGTCGTCATGGCTCGGTTGCTGCGTCGACAGCCGATCACATCATGACCACGGCACAAAACGCTCGCGCGTGACGGACTACGTTAGGGTGCTGGCGTGCGAGTACTGGTCGTGTCCGCCCCGATGCTGGGTCACGTGTTTCCTATGATTCCGCTGGCCCGTGCACTGCGGGGCGCGGGTCATGACGTACTCATCGCAACGGCCGGGGACGCGCTCGGCGCGCGCGAGGCGGTCTGCTGATCGAGAACGTCGCGCCGACATTCCAGTTCGGACGGATCGCGCGGCGGACGATGCTGCGGCACCCAATGATAGCCAGGGCTGAGCTGGCCGGGGAGGGCGGCACGCGCGGGGTCAGCCTGCTGTTCGGTGCGGTGAACGATGAGATGGCCGACCACGTGGTCGCCCTCGCCAAGCGGTGGGCGCCTGATGTGGTCGTCCATGAACCGCTCGCCGCCGCGGGAGCGCTGGCAGCGGCGACGCTGGGAGTGCCGGCGGTCGTGCACGAGAATTCATTGTTCGATGGTCCCGAGCTTGTACGGGTGACGGCCACGCGCCTGACGGCAACGTTCCAACGCCACGGTGTCGAGACTCTTCCGGCGAGTGCCGCCACGATAACCATTGCGCCGCCGAGTGTTGTAGGTGCCCGGCCCGGCTGGCCGATGCGGTGCGTGCCCTACAGCGGAGACGGCGCTCTCCCGGACTGGTTGGGCCGACGTGCCGAGCGTCCCCGCATTCTCGTGAGCCGTAGCACAGTCGGTGGCCCCGGCGCTGGCGGACTGATGACGGCCGTCCTCTCCGCGGCGTCGCGGGTGGACGCCGAATTTGTTCTCGTACGGCCGGACAGGCGCGTGGTGCGGCACGGTGCGCTCCCGGCGAATGTCCGCACCGTTGACTGGGTGCCCTTGAACGCGGCGCTCGCGAGCAGCGCGGCCATCGTGCATCACGGTGGTGCGGGCACCGTCCTGGGCGCGCTGGCCGCGGGCGTCCCACAACTCGTGGTGTGCGGCCCGGGCGACCGCACGCACAACGCGCGGCTGGTGCAGGCGAGAGGGGCTGGCCTGGCCACGGCGGCCAAGGACATCACGGGCGCCATGCTGACCAGGCTGCTGACCGACCCCGCCTTCGCCTCGGCTGCCGATGAGGTCCGGCAAGAAATGGCCTCCATGCCTCCACCTGAGGAACTTGTTCCCAGGCTTGTCGCCCTGTCAGGCTCGCGCTAGTCACGGCCACCACCGATCTGGCCGGCAGGCATGCCGGATGATGCTGGCATGGGAGCTGAGCAGTCGACGGCGAGTGTGATGCGCGAGCGGGCCGCGGCGCTGTTGGGGCATCTCGACAGTCAGCACCGCGACGCGGCCAATCGGGCGTTCTCGGACGACGCAGCGCGTCGGTGGATCGAGTATCGGCCACGCTCTCGCCCCGGAGTCAGCCTGGCCGATCTTGACCGCGCGGCCCGAAAGGCCGCGCACCGACTACTCGCGTCCGCGCTGAGCCCGCACGCGTACGCCCAGGCGATGACGATCATCGCGCTGGAGGAGGTACTCGATCGAGCCGAAGGCTGGCGCCGTGGCCGGCACAGCAACGACTACTGGAGCGTCGTCTTCGGTGACCCGGAGCGCGACGACCGCTGGGGTTGGCGGTTCGAGGGGCACCACCTCTCGGTGACCGGGACGATTGACGGCGACGACGTGGTCGCGGCGCCGCTGTTTCTCGGGGCCAACCCGGCGACCGTCAGCCACGCCGGTCGCGCGGTGGTCCGCCCGTTGCCCGCCGAGGAGGACCTAGCCCGGGCGTTGCTGGACGCTATGGGACCAAAGCTTCGACCGGAATCGATCATCTCCGATGCGACCCCGGCTGACATCCTCAGTGGACAACAGCCGCGCGTCGAATCCGAGGTCACCCCGCTCGGCGTGCGAGGCGATGCCCTAGGTCCGACCGCTCGAGCCCTGCTGGCCAGCCTGACCGCGGTATACCTCGATCGCCTTCCGCTGGATTTGTCAAGGCTCGAGGCGGAGCGGCTCGATCCTCGAGAACTCCACTTCGCCTGGGCGGGGTCGGCACGTCCGGGGTCCGGACACTACTACCGGATCCAGGGACCCGACCTATTGATCGAGTACGACAACACCCAGGACGCCGCCAACCACGCGCACACCGTGCTGCGCCGGCCCCACAGCGACTTCGGCGGCGACCCGCTCGCCGAACACCGAGCCGCGGCCCACGCGCTTCCCGAGCCGCTCGCTTCACCAGCCGATAATGCGTCGTGATACGACCGCCACGATGCCGCGGATCAAGACTGGAGGCCTTATCGCACGCGTATCTTCTGGCCGATCCGGATGAGGTCTGGATCTTTGACTAGAGGGTTGAGCTTTATGATCTGTTGAAGCGTGATTCCGTAGTGACTGGCTATCGCGGAGAGCGTGTCGCCGGACCGGACAACGTGGACGCCGGCATTGGCGGCATACAGGGCGTTGTACTCGGCCTGCACCTGGCCGATGAAGCTGGCCCATGGGAAGTGCGTGCCCGGGTCGGTATGGGACGCACCCCTATCGGGGCCGGTATGCCAGGCAGCGGTGACGTCGTCGTGTCCGCAGATGCCTTTTGCGCCGCTGACCAGCTGCGCCGGGGCGAGGCTGACAACAGGCAGGTTCCACAATTTACAAACTACTGCGGCTAGTTTCGCGCCCCGGGCGATTGTGGCGGTCGGGACCGCGTTGGATGCCCCGCACAGTTCCATGTGGATGCTACGGGCGTTGGCGGTCGGATACGCGCAGTACGCGACGCGGTCCAACGCAACGGTCTGGACTGCAGAGTTCTGGTCGACGACGACGTGGCAGCTGATCTTGTCCTTGCGATGGGTCATATAGCTGGCTTCGTCCTCGGCCGAGGCGCGCGTGTTGTCGGTGGCGTGTACCACGAGGAGTTTTGTTGTCGTGCGGGCGCCGCCGAAGCTGCCCGCCTGTACATACGGCAGCGCCAGCCTCGTCTTACCTGCGGCGACTACCGGCGAGGGCGCGGGCCGGCTGGCCGGGCGGGGCCGGGGAACCGCGGTGCCTCGTAGCGTGGCCAAAATCCTTTCGGCGAGCGCCTTTGACGTGGCGAAATGCACGTGGTTGGCGTGCGCGCGTGCTGTCGCGCCCGCGTACGGGCCGCCGCCGGGGTACTTACTGCCGCGCTTGACATAAAAGCCCTGGTCGGTGCTGTAGGGCGTGGTGTGGATGAGCTCCACGGTCAAGGACGCGAACGTATCGTAGAGCCACTTCGCGACATCGCGCATCCGACGGCTGCCCTCAGCGGTGACGCCCCCGCCGCCAATGTCCAGCGCCGCCGTAGGAGAGCCCTGATACGACAACTTGCCGTAGTGGTGCGACACCGACCCATGATCAGAGTCCGTGCCACTGGTGATATAGATCTCTGCCTTCTTGGGATAGAACTCCAGGATCTGGGCCAGCAGTTCCCCGACCGGGTTCATCCGGACCGTGTTCAACCTCCGAATCGCCATTGGCTTCTATCCCTCCGATCACGCGGTGGCGCACGATGGTTCCATCATCGCAGCACATGCACTAGCGACGCATCCCTCCATTTGGGTAGGTCTCTATGCCATCCGGTCAATGGCGATAGACAACGATCCGTCGATCCTCCACAATGGCGAATGAAGCTCGGCGGCGCTGATAACTGTGGCGGGCGATATCGGACTGGAAACGGAGTCGACATGAGACGCCTGTTCCTCTATGTTCCGGCCCTCGGCGGTCGCCTTGTCGAGTGGGAGATTCTCAAGGACCGCCTTGCCGCGGAGCCCGCGTGCGCCGCCGATGAGTTCCAGCACTGGCCGCTGCAGCCACGCGATTACGTCGGCCGCTGGTCACGGGGTTCGCTGGACAGCTACGCTCGCGGGCTCGAGGCTCGGCTGGCTGAGATAGACGAAGTCGCGACCGCGCGGGGAAAGCCGTACGACGAAATCGTGTTGATCGCCAGCAGCATCGGCGCCGTGCTGGCGCGTTGGGCTTGGCTCGCTGGATCGGGCGCATTCTCGGGCGAGGAACCGAAGCCGTGGACCGGGAAGGTGCGCCGGATCGTCCTGGTCGCGGGGCTCAATCGTGGCTACTCGACGAGGCTGGAACGAGGTCGACCTCGCCTCCTTCTGATGAAGATTGCGTTCTCGCTCGCGTCGCCGATCGGTTTCGCGTGGAAGGACGGACTCGCGGGCTCCGCGTTCATCACCAACCTCCGGCTGACCTGGATGCGGTATTTGGCCGAGCACCCCGATCGCCAGCCCGAGGTGGTGCAGCTGCTCGGCACGGACGACACGCTCGTACACCGTGAGGACAGCCGCGACGTCGAGCAGTTCCCCAGGGCAGCGCACGTTCCGATCGCGGGCGCGTCACATCTCGAGGTGCTAGACCTGTCCGGACCGACTGGAGAAGACCGATACCTCGTGCTGCGCTCGCACATCCTCGAGCCGACGCCGTCCACGACGCCGCCGGCGATGCAGCAGGCGGACGCGACCGATGTGGTATTCGTGGTGCATGGGATAAGAGCCGGCGCATACGGCTGGGTTACCGACGTGCGCCGACTGCTATCTGCGACCGGCGTGAACTGGCGGGTGGTCGCTCCGACGTACCGGTACTTCTCGGCGCTGGCGTTCGCTGTTCCCGTGACAAGACGTAGGAAAGTGCGCTGGTTCCTCGACCAGTACTCCCGGGAGGTGGCGGGCCACCCGACGGCGAACTTCCATTTCGTCGGGCACAGCAACGGCACATACCTGCTTGGGCAGGCTCTAAGTCAGGTGCCCGCAGTCCGATTCGATCGGGTCTACCTGGCCGGCAGTGTGCTGCCAGGTGAGTATCCATGGCACGACTACCTCGGTGTTCCCGCAGGACGCCCTCGTGTCGCCATCATCCGCAGCGACCGCGGTAATCGCGACATTCCGGTGGCGCTACTGGCGCAAGGGCTGCGTGGCTTGCGGATGCGTGACATCGGCGACGGCGGCTTCGGTGGCTTCACTCAGCTCGACGGGCCTCCATCGATCCAGTGGCCGTTCTTCCCTGGCGGGCATGCCGCGCCGCTGGCCACGCCGGATCGCCGACGAGACATCGCGTCATACATCACAACTGGAGCGGCCGTGCAGCCCGATGGGCTCATCGACACCGCCGGCGGCATGCTCGCGCTAGCCTCGCGCCTCTCGCCTTTCCTACTCCTGGCGGCGGTCGCGCTCGTCGTGCTCGCGCTCGGCTGGGCGATGATCGCACCGGGCATTGCGTCGGTCTCGCTCGCGGCGCTGCTCGTCGTGGCGGTCGCCGCCCTCGCATTCGTCTGACGCTGTCTGTTGTCCTGGGTCCGGGTTGGCTCTCGGCCAGCCGGATCGGGTAGGGATTTCCTTACCGGGGTAAACCCCGATCCGGCATTCAGGGACAAGCGCGGGTCGATCCCTGATGGCAGGCCGCGCGCGGCTGCCTAATGTCAACGACTGTCATCAGGAATCTGCCGGCCGCGCCAGACTGTCTCGCGGCTCTCAATCGAAGGAGCCCGAGATGGGCAAGCGACCAGTGACCGTGCGCATCGCGCGTTGGAGCGCGGAGCATCCCTGGCGAGCAATGGCGATGTGGATTGTCTTCGTCTCCGTCTGCATCGTCGGTGGCAACGCGGCCGGACTGAACGAGGGGACGGGGAACGACAACATCGGCGAGATGGGTCGCGCAGAAGCGATCATCGAGTCGGGCAACTTTGCCCGGGTTGCCACCGAAAACATCTTGATCACGTCACCGTCCGGACCCCTTGATCGGTCCGCGGCCCAGGCCGCCGCCAATGACGCGAAGAGCCGACTCGCTGTACTGCCGGAAGTCTCCTCGGTTGGCGAGCCAGTGGCGTCCAACGACGGTACAGCGCTGCTGATGCCGATCACGATGTCGGGCGACCCTGACACGGCTCAGGAGCGGGTGCAGCCGTTGCTCGACGCGACCGCGGCGGTGCAGCAAGAGAACCCTGGCGTCCGCGTCGAGCAGGTCGGCGGGGAGTCGATCGGCAAGGCGCTCGATGAGACCCTCGGCAAGGACTTCCAGCGGGCCGAAATGCTGTCGCTGCCGATCACGCTGCTGATCCTGGTCGTGGCGTTCGGTGCGCTGATCGCCGCCGGCGTTCCGGTGCTGCTGGCGATGTCGTCGGTGGGCGCGGCGATCGGGCTGTCCACGCTCGCCTCCCATCTGATTCCGGCGACCGACGTCACCAACAGCGTCATCCTGCTGATCGGCCTGGCGGTCGGCGTGGACTACTCACTCTTCTATATTCGGCGTGAACGTGAGGAACGGGCGAAGGGGCGCGCGCCACTGGACGCCGTCGAGATCGCCGCCGAGACGTCCGGACACGCGGTGGTCGTCTCCGGCATCGCCGTCATCATCTCGATGGCCGGGCTCTTCCTCGCCGGTGACTCCATCTTCTCCTCGTTCGCGGTCGGCTCCATCCTTGTAGTCGCCGTGGCCGTGCTCGGATCGCTGACGGTCCTGCCGGCGCTGCTGGCGAAGCTGGGCCGCTGGGTTGACCGGCCGCGGGTGCCGTTCCTGTGGCGCCTCACCGCCCGCGATGTCGGGCACGGCGGTAAGCACGCCGCTCCGCGCTTCTGGCCGGCCGTGCTGCGCCCGGCGCTGCGTTACCCACTCGCGACGCTGATCGTTTCCGTCGGCTTGCTCGGCGCACTCGCCATTCCCGCGCTCAGCATGAAGCTGCAGTTCCCGGGCACGGAGGATCTGCCGCGCACGACGCCGGTGATGCAGACATACGACCGGTTGGTCGCGGCATTCCCAAACACCGGCACGACCCACACCGTGGCGGTACGGGCACCGGCCGACCGGGCGACCGAGGTGAAGGCAGCGCTGACGTCGCTTGCATCGCGCGCCCAGGCCGACCCGCTGTTCGCGCCCGGCGGCGCGATGGAGCCGGAGATCAAGGTGTCCGCGGATGGCCGTGTCTCCACACTGGACATCGCGACGCCGTACGGGGGTCGGAGCGACGAGGCGAACCGGTCGCTGGACCGGCTGCGCGGTGACCTCGTGCCGGCCGCGCTGAACGGCATTCCCGGTGTGGAGTACGCCGTCACCGGCGAGGTCGCCGCCAATGTCGACTACGCGGCCCACGTCAGGTCGAAGCTGCCGCTCGTCATGGCGTTCGTGCTGGTCCTGACGTTCTTCGTGATGATCCTGACCTTCCGTTCGGTGGTGGTCGCGCTGACGTCGATCGCGCTGAACCTGCTCTCGGCCGGTGCGGCGTACGGCCTCGTCGTACTCGTCTTCCAGGGCACATGGGCGGAAGGGCTGCTGTCCTTCACATCCATGGGGGCAGTCGTGTCGTGGCTGCCGCTGTTCCTCTTCGTTGTCCTCTTCGGACTGTCGATGGACTACCACGTCTTCGTGGTGAGCCGGATCCGCGAGGCGGTGCGCGGAGGGATGTCCAACCGCGACGCGGTGGCGCACGGCATCACCACGTCGGCCGGTGTCGTGACGAGTGCGGCGATCGTGATGGTGGCCGTGTTTTCGATCTTCGCCACGCTGAGCACGATTGACATGAAGCAGTTGGGCGTGGGGCTGGCCGCGGCGATCCTCCTCGACGCGACCATCATCCGCGCTGTGGTGCTGCCGTCGGTGATGGCCCTGCTCGGCAACGCCAACTGGTGGGCGCCTCGCTTCCTCCGCAAGCGGCAGGATCCAGTTGAGATTGGCGCGGTCGAGCCTGGCCGTGAGCCGGGGCGCGACCTGGTTTCCGTCCGATAGTCGGGGGGCGCGCGCGGCCAAACACCTCGCGCAGCTTTAGGGGGCCGCTCGCCGGCCCCCTAAAGGCCCTGCACCTCATCGAGCCGACCGCGCCTGTCTGGTGCGTGGTTGAAAGAACGCGGCGCCGAGGAGTCCGAGCCGCTTCGAGCCGGCTCGAGGTTCAATGCCCGAGTCCGACAGGCCGCGTGTAAGGCGTGCCGCCAAAGCCGCCACGAAGCCGAACGAGACCGCCGATCCGATCACGAGTCGGATCGCCAGACTGTCCAGGTCAGGCCATCCGTCGGCCACGAGGACCGCGACCGGGGCCGCAACGCACGCGACGACCCACCCACGCTCCTTGAGCGCGACGAACCCACGCATGAGCACGAAGCAGGCCACCAGCCACGACACGCTGGACACGACAAATCCGACCTCGTGCAGAAGGCCGTGCCAGCTGATCTGCTCGGGTGCCCCGGACGGGGCCCCCGGTGGGAATCCGGCACCCGCGTCGGTGACGAAGACTCCGGCCAGGATCAGACCGATCCCGTTGACGCCGACGAGGATCGGGCCCCAGGTTCCGCCGCGGCCCGGATATAGCACTCGCCGCATGCCAGCGGCGCAGGCCACGTACAGCGCGCCGGTCACGACGAAGTTGGCGATCTGGATCCACCCAAGGTTCCCGAGGCTGAGCAGGCTGAGTGGATGGTAGGTCGGGTCGAATCCTTTGCGGGTGAATGCCTGGATCAGCCACGTCGCGAGAAACAGCGGGCCGGCGATAATGCCGCACGCCAGTAGCCTGGTGGTCTGCGCGGCCCGGGCTTTCGGTTGTGCGGTGCGCTCTGACATCGCCCTCTCCTCTCTGGTGGCACCTCGGCGGTGCCTCTCACCGGAGACATCGAGGCCACGCCGCCATTTCGGACATCCGCTGACTCTCACATCGCTTCCGATGGTGGACGGCACGGGCCTCCACCGGACGATTTGATCGGCGATGCTGTACGAGGTCACCGCGAATTGCAGCGGTTGAGATCGGCCACCAGGAGGCGCGATGATCAGCGTGCACACCGCACATGAGCGACCGGACCTGTGGGAACGCGGCATCGACTCGAGATCGGTGTGGCCGGAGTACAACCTGCACGGCGATGTCCTTAACCAGTGGTGGGGACACCTGGACGAGGAGCTGCCGGAGTTTCAATTCGTGCTGTACGACGAGCAGAACGACGCCGTCGTCGCGGAGGGTCACACGGGTCCGTTCGCCTGGGACGGAGTCGATGAGACGCTGCCCGACGGCATCGACAGCGCGATCGAGCTCGTCTTCGATCAGGCCCGGTCACGCATGCCGGTGAACACATTGTGCGCACTCGCCGCCGAGACTCCTCGGGATGGCCGCAGCCGCGGCCTGGCCGCTGAGATCCTGGCGGCGATGCGCAGGCTCGCGCAGCACCATGGGCTGGCCCACCTGGTCGCTCCTGTCCGCCCTTCCTGGAAGGACCGGTATCCCGTCACGCCGATTGAGCGGTACGTTCGGTGGCGGCGTGAGGACGGCCAGCTGCTCGACCCGTGGATGCGGGTGCACGAGAGGCTCGGCGCCCGCGTCGCGACACCCCTGCCGCGCTCATTACGGATCACCGGAACCGTCGCGGAATGGGAGTCGTGGACTGGACTGTCGTTCCCCGAGTCGGGCGACTATGTCTTTCCCGAGGGTCTGGCGACGGTGCGCATCGACCGCGACGCCGACCTCGGGTCCTACTGGGAACCCAATGTCTGGATGATTCATCCCGACGCCTGACTGTTTGCGATTGCGCCGGACAACGACTCCTTGCGGCACTACGCTTCCGAGGTTGGCGGGTTACACGGGGTAGACCGCCGGCGGGCCATTGATACCGCCACCGTTGACGGCTCTGTTGTCGCAGACCGCGACGGACGGTCGCCGTCGGACACATCACGCTCTCACGCAGCGGCTGGGAGCTTCGAGCCAAAGAACGGCCGTGTCGTGGCGAGCCTCGAGGCCGGACCGCCCTCCGCCGGCACCTTCACCTGCCCGAATGGTCAACGACTCGTGCTGGCCAGCGTGTCATACACGAATATCGTCTTAACTGACACGACAAACGGCGTCACCACGTCGGTGCCGGACGCTTCGAGGACATTCATCGACCTCACCTGACCAGCTACCGTCGGCGCCGGGCCCCCCCGTTGGGTCCGGCGCCCGACTGTGCAGGAGCGAGCCACGGGCGTGTCCGAGTCGGGTGGCACGACGTCTCAACCGACCTGAGGAGTGATCTCGGCATCAATCGTCGAGACAGTGAGATGCGCGGCTCCGCCGGGATCGTTGGAGGTACGTTCGGCATAGAGGAAGACCGACAGCCGGCACTCAGACACGCGGGCACCCTGGAGCTTGAGCGTATACACGAAGTCGTTGTCGGCTCCTGGCCGGAGGCGCTCGAAGCGCGAATCGCCGTTGACACTGAACGCGACGTAAGCGCTCGCGCCTTCGTTGACAAACGCGTATCCGCTGACCCAGAAGGAGATGTCTACACCGTCATCTCCGCCTTTCACAGGCAAAATCAGTGAGAACGTGCGGGTGTCGATCGGTGTTGGTGTCGTGCCCGCCGCGCCAACGACCGCTTCGATGTCGGAGAACCTGATCGTGAAGGCCTGCCCGTCGGGGCTGACGGAGATATCGAATCCATCATCGCTCGCATAGGTGGGCGTCGAGACGAAGGCGGCCTTGCTCGCGTTCGGGCTATTGGCAGTCGTCGTGCCCGTGCCGTGGCGCACCCCGGTTGCGGCTGGTGTCGCGTTCGCCGTCGGCACGGCCGAGCTCGCATCCCCGACGTTGCTCGCCATAGTGCCGCAGCCCGCCAGGGTGAGCGTCAGGCCAGCGGCCAACGCCGCTATCGCAGATTGGTGCCTAATCTTCAACTCGCGCATCGGTCCACTCCGTTCCGGTCAGATGACCTTCATGGACGTGGCGGACCGCAAACGGTCGCTACGAGCAGAAGGTGCAGCCCACGTAGTAACAGACGCGACGAGGTGTCGAGGTTACGCGACAGTCTTTGGCGAGGTCACAACCGCTCACGGGTACGGCGTGCCGCGCTCACGACGTTGCGCAGCGCGGACTCGATTTCCGGGTAGGTACGCGTCTTGAGCCCACAATCGGGGTTCACCCACAGACGATCCGCCGGCAGCACGCGGAGTGCGGTTGCGAGCAGGTCCGCCACCTCATCCGTACCAGGGACACGCGGTGAATGGATGTCGTAGACGCCCGGGCCGAGCCCGCGGCCGAACTCCTTCACCGCCGGCTCGGCGAGGAGTCGGGCACCGGACCGGGCCGATTCGACGGTGGTCACGTCGGCATCCAGGGCGTCGATCGCGGCGAGGACCTCACCGGTCTGCGAGTAACAGAGGTGCGTGTGGATCTGCGTACGGTCCCCCGCGCCGGCAGTGGCGTGCCGGTACGCGTCGACCGCCCACTGTAGATACTCGGCCTGCGCGATGCGGCGCAGGGGCATGAGTTCGCGCAACGCCGGCTCATCCACCTGGATGACCGAGATCCCGGCCGCCTCAAGGTCGGCAACCTCCTCGCGGATCGCCTCGGCCACCTGGCCCACGACCTCGCGCAGCGGCAGGTCTGAGCGGACGAACGACCACGCGACGATCGTCACCGGACCGGTGAGCATGCCCTTGACCGGCCGGCCGGTCAGCGACTGGGCGTAGGTCGCCCACCGCACCGTGATCGGCGTTGGCCTACTGACCGTGGCGTGCAGGATCGGTGGGCGGGTGCAGCGCGACCCGTACGACTGGACCCACCCGTTGCGAGTCGTGGCGAAACCGTCCAGGTGCTCTGCGAAATACTGCACCATGTCGTTGCGCTCCGGCTCGCCGTGGACCAGGACATCGAGCCCGAGGCTCTCCTGCAGCCGGATCACCCGCTCGATCTCGGCCTCGATCCGGCGCTCATACTGCTCCCGGTCCATCCGCCCGCCGGCCACCGCGGCCCGAGCGGCCCGCAGTTCTCCGGTCTGTGGGAAGGAGCCAATCGTCGTGACCGGCAATGGCGGCAACCGAAGGTGCTCGGCCTGGGCCGCGGCGCGGACGGCGTACGGGCTGCGACCGGCCCGGACGGGCCGACCGGGCCGGTGGTCGGCGGCCACGCGCGCCGGCTCGGCTCCCGCAGACCCGGCCGAGATGCCACCGGAGCCGCCGAGCAGATCGGCCAGCGCAACGACCTCGGACACCTTCTCCTCGGCGAAGGCCAGCCGATCCCGAAGCGCCGGGTCGAGATCGGACTCGGGCTCCAATGAGTACGGCACGTGGAGCAAGGAGCATGACGTACTGACGACGACCGCGCCGGCCATGTCGCGCACCCGCCGCAGATTCGCCAGCGCCCGGTCCGGCTCGGTCCGCCACACGTCGCGGCCCGACACGACGCCGGCGAAGACGGTCTTGCCAGCCAGCGTGGCGTTGTCCGGCACTTTGCCCCGCACGAGATCGATGCCGATCCCGTCGATGGGGGTTTCGGCGAGTACGGGCAGGGCCTCGCCGAGATCTCCGAAGTACGACGCGACGACCAGCCGGGGTCGGTCCGCCAGCCCGCCCAGACGGTGATACGCGAGTCGGACCGCGGCGAGCTCCTCGCCCGTGCGGTCGGCGACCAGCGCCGGCTCGTCGAGCTGCACCCAGTCGACGCCCTCGGTGTGCAGTGCAGCCAGTAGCTCGGCGTAGACGTCGACCACGTCATCCAACCGGTTGAGCGGGGTGAACCCGGAAGGGCTGTCCGGCGCCGACTCGGACAGCAGTAGGAAGGTGACCGGCCCGAGCAGCACCGGCCGCGTGCGCAGCCCCAGCGCGCGCGCCTCGCGTACCTCCGCGATGGGTTTGTCATCCGCGAGTTTGAACGCCGTCGCCGGCGCGATCTCCGGCACGATGTAGTGATAGTTGGTGTCGAACCACTTGGTCATCCGCAGCGGCGCCACCTCGTCGGTGCCCCGGGCCATCGCGAAGTAGGGTTCGCTCACAGTGCGGTATCGGTCGGGCACGGCGTCGAGGAGCATCGCGGCGTCGAGGACGTGATCATAGAGCGAGAACGTGTTCGACGGCAGCGCGGTGAGTCCGAGCGAGGCGAGCCGCTGCCAGGTCCCCGCGCGCAGCTGTTCGCCGGTCCGTTGTAGCTCTTTCGCGGTCGAGCGGCCCTCCCAGTACGCCTCGAGCGCGTGCTTCAGCTCACGACGCGGGCCGATCCGTGGGTATCCGAGAACCGTTGAGTCAGTCACGCGGGGAATCCTGCCCGAGCGCGGCAGGCGCGGGCCGGATCCATTGCCGCTGCTTATCGGTCTCCGGCCGCCCCACCGAACGGATTGGTGTGCTCATACTGGGGCGTGCATTCCGGGCCGCCGCTTCGCGAGATCAGCTGCTTTGTGCTGGTCGCGCAGCGCCTGAGCTTCTCGCAGGCGGCCGCCGAGCTGGGCATGTCGCAGCCGGCGGTGAGCCAGGCGATCGGGCGGCTCGAGCGGGCGCTGGAACTCCGGCTGTTTGAGCGGACCAGCCGCGAGGTGCAGCTGTCCGACCCGGGAAAGGTGCTCCTGCCGTACGCCGAGTCGCTGCTCGAGCAGGCTGGAGCGTTCTCGGCCGAGGCCTCCCGGCTGGCCGCGCCAACCGGGCGAACGATTCGGCTCGCTTATTGCCCGCTGGTCGGCGGGCTCGCCGCGCGGGTGGCGCGTCGAATGGCCCATCGGTCACCCGACATCGAGTTGGAGCTGTACGCCGCCGGATGGAGCACCGCCACGGCGGAGCTCTCGCAGGGCTCGGTGGCGGCCGCCGTCATGAGCCGGCCGTTCCCGCCCGGACTCGCGACGACCGCCCGCTTCCACGTCCCGATCACCCATCTGGCCGTACCGTCGGGCAGTCCGCTGGCCTCTGCGTCACGGGCGCGGCTTGACCAGGTGGCCGGTCGCGAGGTTCTGCTGCCGCGCGGCCGCCCGCCGGGGGGCATCTGGGCACAGCTGGCCGCGCAGGTGCGTGGTCCGCTCATGTCACGAATGGCCCCGGACACCCTCGACGACCTGCCGGGGGCGCTGGACCTGGTTGCGGCCGGCCGGGGGTATCTTCCGGTCCCGCGCCTGCTCGTCGAGACCGTCAATCGCCCCGACGTATGCTTCGTGCCGCTCGACGATTGTGGCCTACGGATGACGTACGCGCTCGTGTGGTGCCAGGATCGAGCCTCGGCCGAGGTGATGGCGCTGGTGCAGGCGGTCCAGGAGGTCCTGCGTACGCCCCGATCCTAACTTCCATGATCACCGGTTTCTGGTGTACACATAGGTCAATGCCGCTCAGTTAGGCGCCGTGATCTGGATTTCGTGCATGGTGCGGGTTGAGGGTTGGGGGTTGTCGCGGTTCTTTGGCGTGTACTTGGTGGTTGATCGGGGTATCCGTTGGCGGGTGCTGGTGCGGGAGCGACGTGGGCCGAGTTGGTCGGTGAGGATGTCGGTGAGGATTGCGCGTCGGCGTCGCGGTGCGCTGTGGGTTGTGTGGCTGGTGAGGTCGGCACGGACGGCGCGGATCGTGATGAGGAATGAGATCCGGTCGGGGTCGAGTCGTGCGGCCGTGGCCGCGTCGACGCGCAGCGTGGTGAGGGCCTGGTAGACGACCAGGAAGGCGTAGAGCTCTTGGGCGATGCCGTCGGGGGTGCGGGAGCGCAGGGTGACGTCGGCGCCGACCAGGCGGGGTTTGAGGTGGCTGTAGCTGGTTTCGGATTCCCAACGTTGCTGGTAGAGGGTCGCGATCTCGACGGCGGGGGCGTGGACGTGGTCGAGCAGGGTGGTGACGAGTCGGTACTTCTCGGTGCGGCTAATCCCCCGGTTGGTGCGGGTGGTGATGGTGAACTCGACGACGCGGATCGGCTGGCCTTCGACGGGGATCTCGTGGCGGCCGTAGCGCCGGCGGATCTTGGCGAGGCTCTTGCCCTCGCGCGGGGTGGGCATGATGGTGAGGTACGAGCCGTCCGGCAGGACCTTGGTGGGTACGAAGTAGACGTGTGACTTGGCTCGCCAGATGAGGTCCGCGCCGGTGGTGATGGCATCAGTCCAGAGTTGGTAGCCGAGAAAGTTGCGGTCGGCCAGCAGCAGCATGCCGGGTGCCAGCGACGGCATCAGCCGTTTGGCGAGAACGATTTCGCCGGCCTTGGCGACGCCGTCGAAGACTGCGTCGATGATCGCGTGAGTGCCGCATTCGACCAGGGTCATCAACCGCACCATCGGGTTCGCGCCGGTAGTTGCGTAGCCGCGCCCGGACCGTGCCGGTCGGTTCGCGCTGATGCCGTAATAGCCGAACTCGGCGGCGTTGTCCGGGCTGTCAGGAACCGAGATCGTGGTGGCATCCCAGGCGACCACCCGTAACCCGAACGCATGTGACCACGAGTGCCGTGACGCGGCTGCGGGGCCGCGGACCCGGTCGAAGAGCAATTGCAGCGGCTTGGCGCCCAGTCGTTGCCGAGCCTGGGTGAGGGCCGAGCTGGATACGAGTACCGGTCCCTGAAGGACGCTGCGCCACCGGCCCACGAGGGTCTTCATGACGGCCCGGTATCCAGGCGGGCAGAATCGATCGGCGGCGCTAAACAGACAAAGAGCCAACACGAAATAGACCACGGTCCGGGCCGGCAGACGTCGCCGGCGCCGTTCGCGGCACCCCGCTTCGTCGATGACATCCTCGACGAGGTCGGCAGGTATCACGGCGGCCAACACGCCAAGGTTGAGATGCTCGCGGCACGGGGCTGCGGCCGATGTGGCAGACTGGGCAGACAACGAAGCTCCTTAGTGGACTAGGTGTTCTTGGTCGTTCACCCATGTCTTACTAGGAGCTTCGTTCGTATCATCGACGACATTCACGGCAATCGCGATTGTCATCGAAATGTGATAATTAACTACAAAAGTTTCAATCAGTAGCAGACCAGGACGTTTAACTTAGCGGCATTGAC
>JAXIPB010000187.1:0-4979 GCA_045403155.1 Micromonosporaceae bacterium | reverse complement strand
CCTGTATCACGACCTGCGCGCCGCGCACACCGGCTGGGCACAACGCATCCACGCTGTGTGCTTCCACCAGGGCACCACCCCGCTCGGGGTGGCCGGAGTGGTCCGCGGCCCCCGCGAGCGGCTCGAGCACATTGTGGCCGACCAGATCCTGCTCACGCCCGCAGCGGTGGTCGAGGAATCCTGGTGGGGCAATCGCACCCTCCCCTGGGAAGCGTTGCGGCCAGGGCACCCGCCGCCCGCCAGCGGTACGTGTCGCTCGCCTCACCGAGGTCGACATCGTCGAGTTGACCGTGGGCGACGGCGACGAGTCCCCTGGGCACCGTCACCGCGATGTCGTAGAGCGCCTCATCGGACGGTTGGTCGTTGGCCGGGTACCAGGTGAAGGCGCCGAACGGCTCCTGCATGGTCCAGACCTCGCCGTCGGCCTCGGCCCGCAGACCCAGGCCCGCCGGGAAATCGCCGCGCCCGGATGGCATCGGAACGGTGCGTACCGTGATACCGCACGATCAGGCTCGTCCGGTCGTTGGTTGCTAGCGGTCGGGGTGCCCGGACAACGAGATCGTTGCCCCGCCGGGTCGGCGTCGCCGCCGTACCGTCGACGCTGGCCTCGTCCACTGTGTACGCATCCGAGAAGTCCAGGGCGATCTCGGGCAGCGGCCTCGTGGCGCGGATAGTCAGTGTCGCGGTGCCGGTCAGTTCCTTCCGTGGCGGCGACCAGGACAACACGAGCTTGTAGTGCAGCACATCCAATGCCGGATTGCCGTACCGCGGGTACAGCGGGTCGGGAACGGGTGTGGAGAGTCCGGCGTCGAGCTCGGGGCCGGACGGCGTCGGACTTGTCAAGGCGCTGGGCGCCGGCTGGGACGGGTTGCACCCCGTCGGCGAGAACCCGGCCAGCCCGGTCGCGAGGACGGCGGCCGCGACCCCGGTGCCGCGCACGCGAAGGTTCATAGCCATGACGCTAGGGGTGCGGGCAGTACGGGCCAGCCCGCTCCACCTTCGCGATCTGGGGTGACCAACAAACGGTGTTCCGGGCGCTTCTATGGACTCACGACGGGATCATCTCGAGGTGCGATTCGTAGACACCGCCCGAGATCGTGGGCAAGGCCGTGTCCGGTACCGGTGCCGTTCAATCCAGATGAGGTGACGCCCAAGCCCTACCATCATGTCGGCAGCACGGTCAAGGGCCATGACAGCGTGGATCGCGGCAGGACGACTTTTGCACGTCGTGTGGTTGGGGAGCGGGTGCCGCCGCTCAAGTCGCTCAGGTGGAGACACCCTTCACGAGCGTCTCCTCGCGGTCCTTCACAAGAAGGACGGTGACGTCGTTGATGTTCGTATCGCCGGTCGCGGGATCGATGGAGATGGTCTTCCCGAGGATCGCCCGGTCCGCGGCGATCGTGATGCCCGCTCCGTCGAAGACCTGATTCCGCACTCCCCGCCGGGTGCCGTCGGACTTCTCGACCGCGGCGAGAATCATCTGCAGCGCCTGCACGCCGTAGAGGACGGCGTTGCCGCGCTGGTCCCGCACGCCGAAGAGGACGCCGTCGCTGCCCGGATCGCTGCCCCACCGCGTGCGGTAGTCGGCGAGGAACTGCTCCGCCGCGCCGCCCGGCGCGGTCAGCAACTCGCCTGGCAGGTCGGTAGCGGTGAGGTAGGCGCCGGCCGCCTCGGGCCGCATGACGAAGTCGGGGTATCCGGTGAAACCGTCTGGGGCAATCAGCTTGACCGCGGTGTTGTCGCCGAGCACCGCGACCTTGTCTCGGATGAGTTTGTCGCCGCCGGAGTCGTAGATCCCACCTAAGTAGACGCAGTCGGCGGCGGCGGTCTTGGCCGGAGCGAAGAGGGCTCGATAATTGTCCGCGTCGCGCTGCCGCCAGCGCGCCTCGCCCACGATCTGGATGCCCAGCCTTCTCGCCTCGGCGGCGAAGGCCTTCGCCACGCCCTTGCCGTAGGTGTCGCCGTCGTTGAGGACGAAGCACCGCTTCACGCCGAGATCCGCGGCCGCAAAGTGCGCCGCGGCAGGGCCCTGACGGTCGTCCGTGGTGACGACCCGGCCGAAGCTGCGCATGCCGCTCGGGAAGTATTTCGCCGGCTCGCCCGGCTCCCAGTTTTTGGTCAGGCCGGGGTCGTTGACCGTGTGGCTGATCATGAGCATCGGGCCGTCGGGTGCCGCGTTGAGGATCGGCATCTCGATCTTCGAGCAGCCAGTGAGAAAGGTGCCGATAACAGCGACCTCGTGCCGGTTCGCGACGTGGTTGCTGGCGTTGCGAATGCACTCCGTGTCGTCCCAGGTCGAATGGGGGTCGGGCGCGTTGTCGTATTTGATCAACTCCACCCGGTACGGCCCAGCCCTGTGATCGACCTGTTCGAGATAGAGCTCCATTGCCCGCATCGTGTTGATGGAAGCGTCTATAGCCAATCCCCCGAAGGGCAGGTCGACCCCGATCGCCAAGGTCGTGACGTCGCGGGCCGTACTGCCAGGCGGGGCCGCCTGGTTCGTGACGCAGCCGGCCAGGACCAGGGCGGTCGACAGCACCGCAGCCCCGCGGACCACCTTGGAGCGTCTCATCGCGCCGTCCTTATCCGGCGACCATCCCGCGACCGTCGTGGGGAGCCGGCCTCTACGATCCCACAGTCAAGCGGCTTTGCGGTCGCTCAGTGGCCGACGCGCACTGGGTGGCCGTGGTCGCGCTGCGCACCCAGAACCTGACTCAGATGCGCGTTGACGACGAGCTGGTCGCATTACCGGTGCTGGCCGACCGGCGGGACGAGCTGGGCCGAACCCGCACCCAGACGGTCAACCGGCTACACCGGCTGCTGCTCTAGCTCGTGCCCGGTGGCGCGAAGCGGTTCCTCACCGCGGTGCAGGCCCAGGCGGTGCTGGGCAACGTCGCCCCGACCGCCGTGGCCGGCCGGGTGTGCCACCAGCTGGCCATCGAGATGCTCGGCGAGATCGTGGTGCTGGACAAGAAGATCAAGGACAGCAACAAGACGCTGCGCAAGGCGGTCGCCGCCACCGGCACCGGCCTGACCGACCAGTTCGGCATCGGCCCGGCCGGCGCGGCCCGCATCCTCGGCGACGTCGGCGACCTGACCCGCTTCGCTACCCGATCCCGGTTCGCGTCCTGGAACGGCGCCGCACCACTGGATGCCTCCAGCGGCGAGCAGACACGCCACCGGCTCTCCCGCGCCGGCAACCGGCGCATCAATCGGGCCCTGCACATCATGGCCATTGTGCAGATCCGGTTCGACACCGCCGGCCGCGCCTACTACCGCCGACGCCTGGCCGACGGCAAGACGCCGCGGGAAGCTCTGCGGTGCCTTAAAACGGCGTCTGTCCGACGTGGTCTACCGCCAGCTCGTCGCCGACGCGGCCCAGGCGATCCCAGGAGGGCACTCGGGGGCGACTTTGACATCAAACGCGGCCGACCCAACCCCATGGTCGGCTCTTCGGACCAGCCACAGCCCGGGCTCGACACCGAGCCTACCCACCGCGTCCACGACCACCACGACACCAGCCACCCAGGCGGGGCAACCCGACCCAGCCCGCCCCAACCGCACCGGCCCCCCGCCGGCGCGCGCAAACGCCAAGCCCTCGCGCGCAACCCAACGGCGCCCGAAACTCTGACTTGACACAGAGGGGCGCCAGATGGGGACGTGGACGTGTCACGTGGCGGCCCTTCTAAACGATCGGGATGGGTGAACCGAGCACCGACGCCACCGAGCCCGCCTCCCATGAACAGATCGCTTGACACGGCACTGAATGGGCATGAATGTCCGCGCATATGATCTACATATGGCAGCTTTCGACGGTGCCGACGGCACGCGGCTCGCATACCACCAGGCCGGCGAGGGTGACCCGCTGATCTGCGTTCCTGGCGGACCCATGCGGGCCTCGGCCTACCTCGGTGACCTGGGCGGGTTGTCCGCGCATCGCTCGCTGGTCTTGCTTGACCTGCGCGGGACCGGGGAATCGGCCGTACCGGCGGACCCGACCAGTTACCGGTGTGATCGGTTGGTCGACGATATCGAGGCGCTGCGCGCGCATCTCGGGCGGGACCGGATCGATCTGTTGGGCCACTCAGCCGGTGCCGCTATCGCAGTGCTGTACACCGCCCGCTACCCCGACCGCATCGACCGGCTCGTGCTGGTCACTCCGAGCCCGCGAGCGGTCGGCCTGGAGATCACCGACTCGGATCGGCGGCAAGTCGCCGAACTACGCCGAGGCGAGGCCTGGTTCCCGGCAGCCTTCGCTGCATTCGAGCGAATCTGGTCGGACGACGCCACAGCTGATGACTGGGACGCGATCACACCATTCACCTACGGCCGATGGGACGCCATCAGCATGGCCCACCAAGCCGAGGAGGAGAGCCAGAAAAACCAGGATGCGGCAGTCGTGTACTACTCGGCCGGCGCCCTCGATCCAGCCAGCACCAGATCTGCCCTCGCCCGCCTTCGGGCGCGGGTCCTTATCGTCGCGGGCGAGTACGACATCGCGCTCCCCCCGAAGTGCGCCGCCGAGTATGCCGGTCTGTTCCCTCAGGCCGAGATGACCGTACAGCCGGGCGGCGGACACTCTCCTTGGCTCGACGATCCAGAGTGGTTCGTGCGGACCGTGGCGGGGTTCTTGAATTGACAGATTGGTGCGTGGCAGGCAGCAGGCCGACTCACATGATCAGATCTCAATGTACGGCTGTCTACAAACGCGCACTCTCATTGCATGTGCGTGCGACTCCGGAGTGCGCGCATAGCGGCGAATGAGCGTGATCCACGGTCAGGGGCAACCCCCGGTGCGGCAGCGTCTGGATGAATACAACTCGCCACCACGAACTCGTTTGAGCTTCCCCCGGTTGCCCGGAGACTTCCAAACCAGGTTTGATCTTTTGAACCGAGGAAGGAAGTCATCGTGGTTGCCCCCAGGAAGTACCCGGACGAGCTTCGCGAACGGGCGGTGCGCCTGTATCAGGAGTCGGATC
>JAXIPB010000003.1:0-17242 GCA_045403155.1 Micromonosporaceae bacterium | reverse complement strand
GAGCGACGGGTGAGCAGGGCCTTCCCCAACGCCAATTCTCGGGCAGCGGATTCGACGCCACCCTCGGTGGCCCACTCGCTTTATCTAGTGAGGCGCTGCGTACAAGACAGCGAGATCGACCCTCATCCTCGGGGCCGAAGGCTTTAACACCCGGCCGGCATCCCTATCACCACAACGGTTCCCGCCCACAACACAGACCGACGATCATCTATGGTCTCTGTCGTCAGCCCGACGCGATAATCGGCGCTAACCCGTCGAGACCGGAAGGGGAGGTGTACGTGGGGGCCGGCCGCAAGCGTGGGCGAGCGCCCGACGACGAGTTCGTTGCCTACTACGCGGCTCGTGCCGACCACCTGCGCAACACCGCCTACCTCCTATGCGGCGACTGGCACCTGGCCGAGGACCTCATGCAGATATCCGTCACCAAGCTCTACAAGGCGTGGCGTCGGATCGAGCGGCACGACACTCTTGACCAGTACGCGCGGCGCGTGCTGCTGCGCGCCTTCTTGGATGAACGGCGCCGCTCGTGGCGGCGCGAGCTGTCTACGATGCCGGACCACCCAACCCTGGATCGCGTCGCCACCGAGTCGACGAGCACCGACGAGCGGATGCTGTTGCGATCCGCGCTTCAGCGTGTCCCGAAACGGCAGCGGGCCGTGCTCGTGTTGCGGTTCTTTGCCGACCTGTCCGTGGAACAGGTCGCGGACATCCTTGGATGCTCCACGGGCACGGTCAAGAGCCAGACGTCGGACGGCCTGGCGAACCTACGCAGCGTGCTCGGCCCTGCGCTCGATGACCTCAAGCAGCCTTTGCAGGGAGGACAACCGTGAACGACGTCAAGGAAATCTGCGAGCTGACCCTCGACGTGCCGAAGCCACCGCTGCGGGATCCCGCCGACGCGCTTGCCATAGCGCGACGCTCGGCGCGCAGGCGCGACCGGCTGGCCGTGGCGGCCGCCGGCGTTGCGGTGGTCGCGGCGGCATCGGCTGCGGCCGTGATCGCCCCGGCAGTGACTGCGTCCGACGCCGATCGGACACCGGCACCACCGGTCGCCGCCACAAGTCCGATAGCCGCCGCGCCGGCCGTACCGAGCCAAGAAGCCGGGCACGCCCACGGTCGACACATCGCACAGATACTGATCGACGCGGTGCCGGCCGGCTACACCGCCGTCCCGGAGTACTCATTCACCGACGGTGACCCAACCGCGACCTGGCTGCGGCAATCGCCGCCGGAGTCATACGTCTCCATTACGAGCATCGTGGTATCGGCCGGTGGTCACGAGGGGCTGCTCCAGGCATTCATTCTTCGCGATGGTGTAGCCGCGCCGGCCGGCGACCTGTGCTCAAACGCACTCGCGGCCCGAATCGACCCGATCTTCGGGGCGGGTACGGACTGTCGAGTCGTCATGGTCGACGGCGTCCCGATCCGGGTGACCCAGCGCATTGACCCGGACGTGGGCGCCATGACAATCGCCGTTCGGATTCTGCAGGGCGGACTCCTCGCAGTCACGTCGTCTCAGGGCCGTTGGGCGTTCGACCCGAACTCCGAGCTCCGGCCGGATGCTGCGGGGACGCCGGGGCCGGTGACGCCCGCGCCACCCCGACTCGACCGCTCCGTCGTAACCGGTCCACAGCTCGCCGAAATCGCGGGCAACCCCGCGATGCTGCCGTAACAAGATCTACTCGCCGACTGGTCCGCCTGCCAGTTCTACGACGATGTCCAGGTGCCCGAGGTGACGGGCGTACTCCTGAAGCAGATGAAACAGGATGCGCTCCAAAGAAGGGGGGTCCGCGCCATCCCAACGAGGACCCGGCTGCCCGATTGTCGCAAGGTCGGTTGACTCTACGACCGTTCGAGTGTGCCGTCCTTGTGCGTTCAGTGCGGCCACCAGATCCTCAGTGGTCTCCCCTTCCAAGACGTGCCAGCGGTCCCCGAGCCGGTCGCCCCATGGATCAGTAACCGGGTGACCTTCGAAACCCCACTCGATCCACCGCAGCTCGACAAAGCGAAGATGCTTGAGCAGTTCAAGCGGCGTCCAACCGGACGGAAGGAGGCTGGCCCGTTGCCCACCGTCGGCTAGCGCCACTGCCTTCCGCACGACACCGTCGCGAAAGTAATCGAGGTACCGCAGAAAGACTTCTGCACGCGAAGTGGCAGCCGCCGTGGGGCTGGGAAACACCATGGTCATTTAGCGATGATGACATCAATGTGCACCCGGTTCTTCTGTGCAGCATGCGCATGTCAGAGATTGGTGCATGGCGGACGCTCGGCACGGGTACAAACGGAACGACGGGTGCCCACCGAGAGGGGAGACATCATGTCTGGTCTCGTTGCAACGGCCGAAACCGACATTCAGGCACCGCCGGAGCGAGTCTGGGACGCACTGGTCGATCCAGCGCAGATCAAGAGGTACATGTTCGGCTCCAACGTGGTTACCGACTGGCGGCCGGGCAGCAAGATTGTCTGGAAGGGCGAGTACGAGGGGAAGAGATACGAGGACAAGGGCGAGGTGCTGGCGGTCGAGGAGAATCGGCGACTGAAGGTCACTCACTTCAGCCCCATGAGTGGACAGGCCGACGAGCCGGCCAACTACCACACGCTTACATACGAACTGCAGCAGCGCGATGGCGGCACCCACGTGACGCTGACCCAGGACAACAACGCCAACGAGGACGAGGTGAACCACTCGACCCGGAGCTGGCAAATGATGCTCGACGGATTGCGAGAGCACGTCGAAGGCGGCTGACCGAGTCTGCTCCGGGCTACATCGGAGCGAGGTCGACTCCAATGGCGTCGCGGCCCATCGCGACGGCCGTTCGCAGCGTTGTGCCCGTACCCATGAACGGGTCCAGGATCACGCCGCGCAACGGCGGGAAGTCGTGCCCGCATGATGTCCAGCCGGCGGTCTCTCGGCGCGCGAACGTGAACTCCCGGAAGTACCCGCCGAGCACCGTCTTCGCCTCCGCCGCCAGCGTCTGCACCGCCGCGGAGTTCCGCCCCGCGCCGGTCTGAACGTGCAACGCCTTGCCGGCGTCGGAGACTCCGGTGGCCTGGATGGCGGCGATGTGCTCCGGCGTGAGCCCGGACGCTCGCGCGAGCTCCATGGCGCGACGAGCCTGAGGGCGCGACGGGTCCAGGCTCGCGGTCCTTCGTACGATTCGCTGCCGCGGTATTCCGCAGCGCGCGCACACGGAGACCGGGCAGCCCAGCAGAATCGCCCGGCGCACGATCTCGGCCGGGAACGGCGCCAGGTGCCGACCCATGTTCCGCTCCGGATTGATGAGCCAGACGTCTCCGGGGTTCGCCCCGTTGCCGACCGCCTCGGCGTACCCGAACAGGTCGTAGTAGTACTCCGACCGAGGAGCGAGATGAAGGATGTACTCGTGCCGGTTGGCGAGCCGGTTGCGGGCGGGCTCCGGCATCCCACCCTCCTTCGCCCAGATGATCCGGTTACGCAGGAACCAGCCGGCATCGCTAGCCGCGGCCTCGATCCGACCTGGGATGCCGGCGAGCGACTTCTTGACGAAGGTGTCGCCGATGACCAGGAACACGGAACCGGTCGGCCGCAGCACGCGCTTCCACTCCGAGAGGCACCGAAGCAAGGCTGCAACATAGAGCCCGGGAGTCTCCTCCTGGCCGATCTGATCCGGCAGCTCGTAGTCGCGCTTCCTCCAGTACGGCGGCGACGTCACCACAAGATCGACACTCCTGGCCGGCAGCGGGATCTGGCGCGCGTCGCCCGCGATGACCGTCGTCGTGGGCGGCCTTCCGAACGAGGGGTCGGCTTGAGGGGCCGCCGATGGCATCAGCTCGTCGAGCAGCGGCGCGGCGGTCCACACGTGGCACAGGGTACAAGCCAAGGCCGCGACGGTTGATCATTCAAGGCGGCGCGTCGCCGATCGACGGCCAAGAATTACCGCAAGGGCCGGACCCAAGTTACGGCCGGCCCTTCGCGGGGTAGTGATGACAAACCGGAGGTGGGTGGCGATCAGCCCTTCTTGCGCCGGCGGGCCCCGCCACGCTGGCGGAGCTGAACGCCGGACTCGGTCAGGACTCGGTGAACGAAGCCATAGGAGCGGCCGGTCGAGGAGGCCAGGGCCCGGATGCTTTCGCCCGTTGTGTAGCGTTTTACAAGGTCCTTTGCCAGCGTCTGGCGCTCCGCTCCGATGATGCGGCGACCCTTCTCGGTGCTGGCGGTTGGGCCGGTAGCTGCCATGTCGATACCTCACGTCCGCAGGCGGTTAGGTGTTGATGGTCATCTGTAATTAGACCGCCTTAGGCGATCATGCGCTAGATGGCAGTTTGGTGCGAATCGTCGGCTGACGCGAATGTTCGCGGACCCCGGCCGCCGCGGCGGCCCGGGGCTGCTGCGTTAGGGTGCGACGTACCAGGAGGTGTGTCCGTGTCCTACGCCCCCTTTGACCAGCGCATCCCCGACGCGCAGTACCGCGAGCTGGTCACCCGCATCCTCGACCAGGGCGAGAAGGTCCCGACCCGACAGGGACCGTACGCACTGACCCTGCTTCAACAGACCATGCGCTTCGACCTGGCCAACGGATTCCCGATGATCACCGAGCGCAGCCTCAAGAGCTTCTGGCGCAAGCCGATCGGGGAACTCTGCGCCTTCATCAACGGGGCCACGACGCTGGGCGAGCTGGCGGAGTTTGGCTGCGACTGGTGGGACGAGTGGGCCACCGAGGAGAAGACGGCCAAGCGGGACCTGCCGCCCGGCGACCTCGGGCCGGGCTCCTACGGCGGCGCCTTCCACCACTTTCCGACGAGCGACGGCACGGGATTCGACCAGTTCAAGCATCTGGTGGAGCAGATTCGAGAACTGCCGGGCGACCGTACGCACTTCGTGTCTCCCTGGATTCCGCAGTACCAGGTCCGCGGCCAGGGGAAGCGGCCGAGGACGACCATCGCGCCCTGCCACGGCTGGGTACACGTGAGAGTCCTTAATGGACGGCTGCACCTGCACATGTTTCAACGCTCGGGCGACGTGCCGGTCGGCGTTCCGGCGAACATGATTCAGTACGCGGCCTTGGCGCTCATGCTCGAGCAGCTCACCGACTTCGAGGCCGCGAGCTACTACCACACGATCTCCGACGCGCATATCTACGAGGATCAGGTCGACCAATCACGCGCGATGGCGGAGCGCGAACCTCGTCGCCTCCCGACCGTACATCTCAACGACGTTGGGCGGACGATCGACGACATCCACCAGTTCCGGGCCGAGCACTTCGAACTCACCGACTATGATCCCCACTCCGGCCTGACCATCCCCGTATCGCCGTGAGCGGTGTGGTTACCTCCTTGATCGTCGCTGCGGACGAGAACGACACCATCGGCCGGGGCGGCGCACTCCCGTGGCACCTCCCCGAGGATCTCAAACGCTTCAAGCGCCTCACGTTCGGTCACGCCGTCGTGGCCGGCCGGAAGACACATGACTCTATCGTGGACAGACTTGGCCACCCGCTGCCGGATCGGCTCACCGTGGTCGTGACGCGGCACGCGGGGCGCAGTGGCGGGCCGGGCGTCATCTACCAGCCCGATGTGGACTCCGCCCTCGACGCGGCCCGAACGATCGAAACCTTCGCCGGCGGCGACGAGGTGTTTGTCATCGGTGGCGCCGAGATTTATGCACAGGCGCTACCGCAGGTTACGCGGGTGCATCTCACCAGGGTGCACGACACCATCCAAGGAGATGCCAGAATGCCCGCCGGGTGGCTCGAGGCGTTCGACCTGTACGCGGAGGAAGCCCACGCCACGTCCGGGTTCACCTTCCAGACCTATGAGCGCAGGTAGCGATGTCGCTCTACTACTTTGGCAATTTCCGTACGGAGCAGCAACTGGCCGACATGCGCCGGCTAGAAGAGGGTGGGATCTGCATTTTCTGCCCGGAGCACATCGCGAGAGACAATGGCCGCGTCGCGTATCGCACAGCACATTGGACAGTGACGCCCAACGAGTTTCCCTACACCGGCACCCGCCTGCACCTGCTGCTGGTGCCGGATGAGCACGTGACGGACATGGTCGACCTCTCGCCGGAGGTGCAACGAGACTTCTTCGTCGCGCTCTCGTGGCTCCGGGAACACTACGGCCTGCGCTACTACAGCCTGGCCGCCCGAAACGGTGAGTGCGAGTTCACCGGCGGCACCATCCGCCACGTTCACGTCCACCTGATTCAGGGCGACGTGGACGACCCGGATCATCAGCCGGTCCGGACCAAACTGAGCTCACGCCCGCCCGACGTCGACCCAGATCAGTTCGACGTCGGCGGCGCGTAGCACCGCGTCCCCCTCCAGCACCGCATACGGTCCGGCGAAGAAGAGCCGCCGGAAGCCCGCCTCCGCTACCAGCCGGGCGCAGCTGGGGCATGGGAAGGTCGATACATAGAGGTCGGCGCCGGCCAGCGACAGTCCCTCGCGGGCCGCCCGCGCGACGATGGCCGCCTCGGCGTGGATCGCCGTCGACAGTTCCATGTGGACACCGCGGCTGAAGTCGTTGCGAGGATCGCCGTCGAGATAGGGCGAATACTCCGTCGGGCGATGCGCGTTGTGGGCCGCCACCAGGATCGCTCCATCTCGGGCCGCCACCGCCCCCACCCGACGCCACCAGTCGGAGCTGCGTCCCGCCTCATCCTGGGTCTCGGCCATCAACTGCCGCGTCAACTCATCCACCGACACGGCGCCGTCGAACGACGCGGGGCGCTGCGCGAGACTCCACTCCCGATCCCAGCGCAGGAACGTCCGCTCCACAACGAGCGATCGGCCCGAATCGAGCCGGTGTCGCGCGACGAGGGTGCGCATGATCTCCTCCTCCGGCACGACGAGAACCTCGCCACGCACCGCGCTCGGAAGATCGGTGCGCTCGATGACGCGTACCAATGGAAAGCTTCTGGCTGCCGCGACGTAGCGCGCTGCTACGTCGGGATGAAGCGCCCGGATCTCCTTGTTCAGCACAGGAAAGTCGTCCGCGAACGTCGTACCCAGGATCAGCACTTCGGCCGCGTCCGCGTGCCGGTCGAAGAGGGACTCGTAGCCGGCGTGAATGACGGGCAGGTAGAGCAGGATCTGCTTCAGCGTGGGCCGCCGATCTCATCGATCACGTCCTGCAGCAGGTCCGGGAGTCGCTCCGAAAGGCGCTGCGACATCCGCTCGCCTAGGCCAAGCTGGAGCAGGCGCAGCCTGGCCGACGTCGAAACGGTCGCCATGCGTTCGAGCACCTCGACCCGGCCGCAGTACTTCGCTTCCAGCTCGGCGATCTCGTCGGGCGTGTAGGTGTCGGCCGTGGCCACGAGGACATCCGGTCGGACAGCGGTGATCAAGGCCCACTGCGGTTCGTCGAGATGCTTCAACGTGACCAGTCCGACCCCGCGTTGGTGGGTCACCATCCGCAGCCGCTCCAACTCGGGTACGGCGGGGCGCCAGGTACCCTTGCGCCGGCGTACCTTCTCATCGCTGTCGATGCCGACGATGAGAAAGTCACCGAAGCCGCGGGCCGCCTCGAGGTACATCGAATGGCCCTCGTGCAGGATGTCGAAGGTACCGCTGGTCAGCACGACCTTAAGCCCGAGGACTCGCAGCGCGTCCACGACTTCGGTGATCCGCTCGTAATTGGGCACGTAGCGGAGCTCGAAGTTCGACGCGTCGGCGAACAGCCCGCTGCTGGCGACCGTAGAACTGCCCCGGGAGTGACTGCCGGACATCGGCACATCGTACCGGCCGCGCTAGATGTCCTTGAGGATCCTGGCAGGGTTTCCGGCGGCGAGCATCCGCGGGGGCAGATCCTTTGTGACGACGGCCCCGGCGCCGACCACAGCCTCGTCTCCGACCATGACGCCGGGGCAGACGATCACGCCGCCGCCCAGCCAGGCCCCGAATCCGATCGTGATGGGTGCGGCCAGCTCATAGCCGGTCCGGCGCGTGGACGGGTCGAGCGGATGCGTCGCCGTCAACAGCTGGACCGAAGGTCCAATCTGGACGTCATCGCCGATCGTGATAGCCGCGCAGTCCAGGAAGATCGCTCCGTAGTTGATGAAGGTACGATCGCCGACCCGGATCTGATAGCCGTAGTCGCACTCGAAGCGCGGCATGATGGTGGCGCCGTTGCCGAGATGGCCGAGCAGATCGCGCAGAAGCTTGTGGCGGAGCGCCGCGTCGGTGGCGCTCGTTGAGTTGAATTGCTCGACCAGAACCCGGCATCGCAACCGGTCGGCGGTCAGCTCCTCGTCGCTGGCGAGATAGAGCTCCCCTTGGATCATCCGGGCTTTCTGCTCGCTCATACCACCCATCGTCCCGCACCGCCGGGGTCGTGCACCGCCCGGTCAGCGGATGCAGCAGCCGGCGCAGATCTTCGGTTCCGGCAGGGCGAAGGCCAGGCAACAGGTCTTGCGCTGCACGCTCAGCCCGGCCCCGCCGTCCGTACCGCGCGCCAGCTCCACCAGGTCGTCAACGCCGAGTGCGCCGAGCACCCGGTGCGCCGTCTCGAGCGTCGGCCCCGGCACGACGTCGGCGGCCCGGGATAGCCCGTGAGCCACCCCGGACGCGAGCGATCCCCAGAGCGTTCTGCGGCCGAGGTGCAGCCGCGCCCTGATGTTTTCGAGGATCGGGCTGAGGTGCTCGTCCATCAGGGCTTCGCGGAGCGCGCCGAGCAGCGCGTCGTCGTCGGATACGACGCGGACGCGCGCCGCCCGTCTCGCGGCACCGGTCGCGTGCGCGAGCGGGTCGTTCGGCAGCACGGCCACTTCGACCGACGTGAGCCCGACCGTGAGGAACGGCTGTCGGGACGACCACGCCGTCACCACCCCGTCGGCCCTCACCAGTGGCACACGTCTGGCCGCCGCGTAACCGATCACGGCCGGGAGCGCGACCCAGTACGTGTAGCTCTTCCATGCGAGCGCCGCCGCGACGTGGTCGGAGGCCCGCCAGCGCTGCTTCGCGGCGTCGATGAAGTCGTCGAGTTGCGCGCCGGACGTGAGTGCGGTCGCCGGCACCCAGCCGGCTGCGTCGCCGACTGTCAGTCCAGGGGCGAGACCGTTCAGTGGGGGTTGGTCGGGTCGGGCCGCCATCGCTCGCAGCGTCTCGCGCACCGGAGCCAACGGGTCGGCTTCGGTCAGGGTCGCGGCGGCGATCACAGAGTCCTTCTCGGGCACCAGACGGGTCACGCTACTACGGAAAGGCTAGCCTAACCACCTTAAGATCGCCGTCTCCGGTGGTGATGTGCCGCTGGACGGCACTATCCCACCGGAGAGTCAGATCTTCTCGCGACGCTGTGGGTGGCGAGACGGTGCCTTGGGGTGCAGCCTGTGGACAGCCGGAGCGAGATCTTGGCTGGGTGGGTGAGGCTGGCCGGCGTGGATTCACTCCGACTGCAACGGATCGCCTCACGACAGCACGGCCTGTTCACCAGAGCCCAGGCGAAGGCGTGCGGGTACTCCCCCGGTCAGATCCGGCGTCGCGTCAACACGGGCGTATGGCGGGTCGTGATCGGAGGCGTCCTGGCAGCAGCGGGCCTGACCTTGACCCCGCGCATCCTTGACCGCGCCGCTCAACTCGCCGTGCCGGTCAGCATCCTGGCCGGACCGTCTGCGGCGCGAATCTGGAGGATCCCGGTTCCGGATGCTCAGACGTGGCTTGCCGTCGACCCGAACAAGCACGTGAGCCTGCCCGGCGTACGGTTCCTGCGCATGGAGGTCGATCCGTCCGATGTGGGCTCCACCGACGGCGGGCGGATCACGTGGCGCGAGAGGACCGTATTCGACTGCCTGCGCCTGCTTCCGGACCCGGCCAGCCTCGAGCTGCTCGACCGCGCGTTGCAGCAGCGCTGGATCACCGTGGACGACCTCGCGACAAGGGTCGTCGCATTCGCCGGCCGTCGCGGATGCCGACGGCTTGTCCGGCTCCTGCGCAAGGCAACGGCGGGAACGCGATCGGCGGCCGAACGCCTGTTGGTCACGCTGCTCAGCGCCGGGCGGATCACGGGCTGGGTGGCCAACCAGCCCATCTTCGACGCGAACGGGCTCATCGGGCTTGGTGATCTCGTCTTCGAGGGCCTTCGACTCGTGATCGAACTCGATGGCTGGGCCTATCACACGACCCCCGACCGGTTTCAGCGCGATCGAGAGCGGCAGAATCGTCTCGTCGCAGCCGGCTGGACGGTTCTCCGATTTACTTGGCGCGACTTGATCGAGCGTCCGGAGTACGTAATCCGCACTATCCGGACGATGCTGGCTCGCCTGGCGGCATCGGCAGCGTAGAGATCGCGATTGCCGGTGCGAACGTAACGTCGGGCGTCACTTCTGCACCGTCAGTAGCGATCTTGCGGGTGAGGCGCTGGGCCGGTTGTGGTGGGGGGTGTGTCGTATCGGATGCGGATGGTTGGCACTCCGATGCGGGTCAGCGAGGCGAGGGTGGCGCTCACCATAGGGGGCGGGCCGCAAACGAAGAAGTCATGGTCAGGCCAGGGGCCGAATCGTTCGACAACGTCGCCGATGTTGCCCTTCTCCCCGCTGAAATCCTCGTCGTCGCTGCACGCGGGTACCAGGGAGAGCCAGGGATAGCGCCCGGCGAGATGCCTCATCGCTTCAAGATCATAGAAGTCGTCCTGGTCTCGTGCGCCGACGAAGACGTGCACCCAGCGGGAGCGGTTGTACCGAGTCAGCTCCTCGATGATCGACTTGATCGGCGCGAGCCCGGTCCCGCCAGTGACGCAGACGATGTCCCTTGCGGAGTGACGGTCGAGCGTCATGGACCCCGCGGGCGGGCCGATCCGGATTACGTCCCCGACTCGGAGCCGCCGAACAAGTGCCGGCGAGACCCACCCGCTGTCGAGCGCCCGTACGTGGAACTCCAAGGTTCCCTCGGCGCGCGGGGCATTCGCGATGGAGTACGTACGCCACTCCCTCGGGTGGTATTGGCACTCCACGCTGACATATTGGCCGGCACGGAAGTCGAACGGCATGAGCGGGCGGCAGGTGATCACCGCGACGCCACGACCGCGGCGGGAGTGGGCGATCACCTCGGCGTGCCAGTAGGGCGGGTTTTGGGAGTCTCGCTCGGCCCCGCCGAGCATTTTGGTGGCCATCGCGTCGTACGCGTCGCGCCACGCCTGGTCGTACTCGATCGACCAGCGTTCGCCCGCGTAGACCCGGAGCGTGTCGAGCAGCGCAGCGCCGACGACGCCGTAGTGCTCGGGTGAGACGTGAAATCTCCGATGGTCGCGCCCGAGACCGCGCAGGTACTCGTCGAGTCGGTCCGGGTCGTCTATCGCCTGCATGATCAATATGAGCGAGCTGAGCAGCCGGCCCCGTTGTGCCGCCATCTCGACCGGGAACAGATCGCGCAGGCTGGGGTCGGCGAGGAAGATACGGGCGTAGAAGTGATTGGCCAGGTCGTCGGCCCTCTGCTCGACGTGCGCCCAACTCTCCTTGAGCAGCAGGGACAGATTGCTCATATATGCCTCACGACAGACTCTCCGAAGGGGTGACGCTCAGTAGGGTTTGACGTCGAGCGTGTGTGCGTCACCCAGCGTGCCCACCCGACGGCTGCCGGTGCCGGACATCGTGTGCGACGATCTCCGCCGTGAACGCGTTGGAAATTCCGCAAATCCGGCCACGTACTGCGGTATTGCGCAACGAGGTACTTCTCGTACTAGGCGTGTCGCTCGGCGCGTCGGCGGCGTACTCGGTCGTGTCGCTGATCGCGAAGCTGACGGCGCCGGCTCCGCTGGCCCAGCAGACCACCGCGCTCAATACCTCGCAGGCGCCTGGCCGGCCCTGGCTCGATCTCACCTATCAGCTGTTGGGGATCTTCTTCGCGATCGTTCCCGCCCTCCTCGCTGTTCATCTGCTCAACCGGGACCGGGCCGATGCCCGAGCGGTGCTCGGACTCGATGCGCGGCGGCCATGGTTCGACATTGGTACGGGCATCGGCCTGGCCGCGTTGATCGGGATCCCTGGGCTGGGCCTCTACGTCGCGGCTCGCGAGTTCGGTGTCAACACGATCGTCGCGCCGGCGAACCTGCCGGACGTGTGGTGGGCTCTGCCCGTCCTGGTGCTGGCCGCGGCGGCGAACGGAGTGCTGGAGGAGGTTGTCGTTGTCGGCTATCTGCTGACAAGGCTGGGTGACCTCGGCTGGCGAACCTGGCACGCGGTGGCAGCCAGCGCGCTGCTGCGGGGTTCCTACCACCTATACCAGGGGCTTGGCGCGTTCGTCGGCAACGCCGTCATGGGTGCGGTGTTCGCGCTCTTCTACGTACGCACGAAGCGCGTCCTGCCGCTGGTCATCGCGCATACCTTGCTCGATGTCGTGGCGTACCTGGGCTACACCCTCCTCCGCGATCGGGTTACCTTCCTCTGATCCCGCGGTAGTGCGCGATCGCCCGCGCCGCCACGTCCTCGGTGCTCCGTCCACCCTGGACCGCCCCGGCGAGCACCGCGCCCAGCGGCATCAGCCGAGCGGCCGCCCGTCGCAGGGCGAAGGCGCCGAGCAGCCAACCAGCGCTTCGTGTCGCCGCGAGCGGTGCCTCGACGGGCTCCGGAACGCGGAGCAGTTGCAATAGATCGGCGGCACGGTCCTCGCTGATCGGGTCTTCTCCATACGCGGCGGCGATCGTCAGGACAAGGGCCGCCTGGGTCTGCGCGAGGACACCGACCGTGGCGAGAAATCCCGCGATACCGGCTGCGCCGGTGGCGGCGCCCCGCCGACGGCCGATTCGGGTGAACTCGTGCGCGGCTAGGCGGGCAAGCCCGTCGGACGGAGCGTCTGGGTAGCGACGTCGTGCCCGCGCGATCCAGTCGCGCGCACCCGGCCCATGCCGGCGTACGGCCTCGCGCGCGAAGTGCTCGGCGATGTGGCCGGGGTCGGCCGCGATCTGGGTCCACAGTGGAGGGCCTGCGGGCATCTCGGTCGTCGTGAAGGTCGTCTCGATCTGCGCGGGCACCTCAACCGGTGCCGGCGTCTCGACCGGGACAGGCGTTTCGAACGGGACGGGCGTTTCGACCGGGACGGGCGTCGTCGGAGGCTCTGCCTGGGCGGCCTTCGTTGCCGACTTCCGGGGACCCGTTCGGATCGGCCTCGACGTGGAGGCCGCGTGCGCGCCGGCGGCCGCGGCCTTCTTCTTGGCGGTCGTGGGCGGCACCGGCGCCGACCGGTCAGGGGCCTTCTTCCCCGGCGTCTTGCGCGGCTTTGCTCCGCCACTGTTGGTGCTCGGGTCCTCCATGGCCGCTTAGCCTAATGCGGCTCTCTCCTGGTGGCCGCTCCCAGGACGGCAATGCCGCGATTACCGCCACCGGCGAGCGCTGCGAGGCGCCGGCAGTCTGCGCCGCGGGAAGATCGACTTTCTCGAGGGCGGCGTGCCGGGGTTGGCCCTGTCGATGCGCGTCGGCCCTCGGTCGCGTGCCCGGGGACGGTCCCTTTGGCGGCCCTCACAGGGCCCCTGTATCCTCGATCGGCGGCGGTCCGTGCACGGATCGTCCGGGAGGCTTCGCCTAGTTCGGTCTATGGCGCCGCACTGCTAATGCGGTTGGGGTCTTAAAGCCCCTCCCGGGTTCGAATCCCGGAGCCTCCGCCCTTCAAAGGGCCATGTACGATGGTCGAGCATCGGCGCCCGTAGCTCAACGGATAGAGCATCTGACTACGGATCAGAAGGTTGGGAGTTCGAATCTCTTCGGGCGCGCAACGGTCTACCTGCCCAATCGTCCTCGCGGCGATTGGGCAGTTCTATTTCTGGGTCCGAACTGGGTCCGCCGGCTTCTTCCGATTGCACAACAAGCACCGGAACGCCGAACTTGTCCAACTGCGCGCGGTGTGCGGCCCGGGCACCGCGTCAAACGAGCACCGCACCGACCAGCAGGAGCAGCAAGTAGTAGACGAAAGGCGGGATGTCCTTAAACCACAGGTATCCGGCGAGAAACAGCAGAGCGGCACCGAGGGTGAGCCAACCTAGCCAAGGGCGGAAACCTCCCGCGACTAGGCCGGCGCCCAGCAGCGCCAGGCCGCCGATCGTCAGCAGGACGTAGGTAGCGAACGGCCAGCCGGGCAGAGTGCCGAACGCGAAGTCGGAGACCCGCGTACCGCGCAGATATAGCGACCAGGCCCAGGCCGCTGTTCCTAGGGCTAGTCCGACGAAGCTGGCCGCGAACAAGGTGCGGCCGTTGCGGTCGGGCGCGGTGGCCGCGAGGTAGGCGACCCCGATGGCCGCGATCAGCGCGCCCAGCCCGTATAGCGGCTGCCCGATGCGCCACAAGGTCAGATGTTCGGTCAGCATGCTCAGGCGCGCCTGCGGGTCGGACTCGGTAAACACGCCGGGTACGCCGATGGCGGCGCCCACGAGGAAAACGACGGATCCCGCGATCAGAAGGATCCCGCCGACGCGATCTGTGGTCACCGCGGCCCGTCAACGGGGCGTCGCTTGGCCACCTGTGTCGCGCTGTACTTCGGGTACCAACCCCGGTAGCCCGCGAGCCGCGCAAGTGTCGCTAGTGGCGTAAAGAGGATCTTCTGTACGGTCAGCGAGGGCTTGGCGAGGCGCACCTCATCCTCAAACTCGTGGGCGATCGCGGCAAGCTGGAGGAGATGGGGCATCCCTCGGCGGTTGGTCTTGCCGTCGATCCCGAGACCGAAGAAGGTCTCGAAGAACATTTCGGTGCGCAGCGCCGGACGGAAGTCGGTCACGACGTGGGCCTCGTCTTCGCCGACGTTCCACCAAATGTGCGGCGTGCCACGTGGGACCACGGCGATGTCGCCGGGGTGGAGGATCTGAACGACGCCGGCGACGCTGAGCTTGAGCGTCCCCCGCATGACCTCGAACCGCTCGTCCTGATGGGGATGGATGTGCGCCGCCGCAGGCGAGGCCAACGGCAGGGCGTAGAGGTCCGCCTCGAGGAACTCGCCGCCAGTATCGTCCGCCACCTTGCGCCAGGTGATCCGCTCGCCGGTCACCGGATGGTGGAGCTCGTCGCCTGACTTCGCCACTTTGTCCCTCTCGTTCGTCCTGTCCTGCCCGACGTCCTTGCGGTGAGCGTATGGGCGGATTCGGGCGCCATCCATCCCAGAGATGTGGGATCTTTCGACGCTTGTCGCCGGATTGCCCGTGCCCGCATAATCAGGCAGTGACCGCGCTTGTCGGGCTCGAGGACCGACGGCGGCTCGTGCAACTCGTGCACCAGGCGCTGGGATTGCGGGAGTTCTTGGCCGCCGCCGATCGCGCGCTTGCCGAGTTCATTCCGTTTGACACCTCGTGCTGGCTCAGCCTCGACCCGTCGACGCTGATGCCGACAAGCCACTTCACCCGCAACGTCGACGCTGACCATCTGCGTGAGCTCGCCGCCAACGAGTTCCTGGTGGATGACGTGAACAAGTTCGCGTCGCTGGCGCGAGCCCGGCGGCCGGTGGGGATCCTGAGCGTGGCGACCGCGGGCGACCTGATGCGCAGTCCGCGCTTCGCCCAGCTGCTCGCGCCCCACGGTCACCAGAACGGGGACGAGCTGCGGGCCGGTGTTCGTCGACGGCGGGTCGGTGTGGGGATGTGTGGCCGTGCACCGCAAAGACCGTCGGTTCGACCGCCGGGAAGCGCGAGCGGTTGCCGGCGTCTGCGGCTACTTCGCCGAGGGAATCCGACGATCCATCCTCACGACCGCATTGGCCGGCGCCGGCGAGTCGGACACACCGGGCCTCGTCCTGCTGCGCGGCGACGGGTCAGTGGAGACCGTGACGCCCGCGGCCCGGCGATGGCTCGCGGAGATCGTGGACTCAGCGGGCGGGCAGAACGAGTTCTCCGTCGTCGTGGCGTGCGTCGCCGGGATGGCCCGGAGCGTCGCGCAGGGCGACAGTGAACAGATCGCGAGCGCGCGGCTGCCGCGGCGATCGGGTGGATGGCTTCGGCTGCATGCCTCGCTGCTCGACGGAGACGCATCCGGGCGGGTCGCTGTGATCGTCGCTCCCGCAGGTGAAGCGGAGATCGCCGACGTCATCGTCCGGGCATATGGGCTGTCGACACGGGAGCAGGGGGTGACCCGCCTTGTCCTGCACGGCTTTTCAACTCGCGAGATAGCCCGGCACCTCTCAATATCCAGCTACACGGTGCAGGACCACCTCAAAGCGATCTTCGCTAAGGTCGGTGTCGACAGCCGCCGCGAACTGGCGGCGCGCCTGTTCTTCCAGCACTATGCGCCGAGGCTCGGCGGTGGCGCTGAAGTCAGCCCGGGCGGCCAGATCTCCGATCCTTGACGCAAACTCAGCAGGCAGAACGGATTGGTCGATCTTTGTTGACCCAATCCGGCCGCACGCCCTCACTCATCGAGGACTCGTCCAGCTGCACGACGCCACAAACCCGTACGCCCCGAGCGCGAGCACACCGGCGGCGATCCACACCGCGCCCTTGTGCTCGCGCCAGCCCTGCCAGATCAGCCACGCCCCGCCGATCTCGGCGACGGCTGCCAGCAGGAATAGCAGGATCGAACGCGCGATGCTCACCGGGTCGACACGGGCAACCAGTGATCTTGAGTTGAACTTGCCGCAGGTGAGGTGCTGGGGCGGATCGGCGTCGGCTGCCCGACCAGGGACAGCGATGCGCAACGCAGCCGGAGGCCGATCTTGTGTCACCGTTCGCAGTGGACTTCTTCGCGTGCCCGCTCAGTTCGGTCAACGGCGCACCCGATAGCGCAGGTGAAGCACCCGGTTGCCCTGAATCACCACATCGGGATCCTCCAACAGGTGCTGTGCGTGGACCGACCCGAAGTAGCGCTTGCCGGACCCGAACACGACGGGTACGACGTCCATGCGCACCTCGTCGACCAGGCCCGCGGCAAGCATCTGGCCACCGACGTCACCAGCGGCGACCTCGACGATGCGGTCTCCCGCAAGCTCCTGCGCCTTGGCCATGGCTGCCTCGACGCCGTCGACGAAGTGAAACGGCGCCTCGGGGTCCCAGCCCTCGGGCTGCGGCCGGTGCGTCACGACGACCACGTGGTCGATCCCGCTCGGAGGCTTCCCGTCCCAGCCGTCCGTCATGTCGAAGACGTGGCGGCCGGCGATTGTCACCCCGATCTGGTCCCAGTACGCCCGGGTGTAATCGTAGGACGTCTGCGACACCTTCAACGCGCCGCTCTCGTCCAACGGGACGTCACCGCTGGACAACCAGTCGAACAGCGGTCCGGGCTGGTCATTCTCGTCCGCGACGAAGCCGTCCACCGACACCGAGCTGTACATGACCACCTTGCCCATGGGGCTCTCCTTTGCTT
>JAXIPB010000106.1:0-4277 GCA_045403155.1 Micromonosporaceae bacterium | reverse complement strand
TCGCACTCGTACGCGCCGGCGCCACGTTCAAGCGGGGCAAGCTAGTCGAACGCAACACCCGCCATCTCACCAAGGCGGCCTAATCAAGATTTCCCATCCACAGGTCTTGACGATTGCTCAGGTGTGCCAGGCAGCCACGCGAAACTCAGCGCGTCCCGCAGCCAGATCCAAGCCGACGCCTTCATCACGCTGGACAGCTCCGCGACAACCGGATCTTTTCGGCTGAGTCGCCGATGATTGCATTACGCCATACGAACGTAAAGAGGTGTCGAATGTCGCTGGAGCAGGCACTATCCACAGTGCCCAAGGTCAGGTTGGCGGCGCTGCCTACGCCAATGCACCCGCTGTCGCGGCTCACCGCCCACTTGGAAGGTCCCGAGTTGTGGATCAAACGGGACGATCTCACCGGCCTGGCCGGCGGCGGGAACAAGACCCGCAAACTGGAATTCCTTGTCGGCGAGGCGGTCGCCACCGGTGCTGACATGCTCGTGACCATAGGCGCCGTACAGTCCAACCACACTCGACAGACGGCTGCGGCGGCGGCCCGGGTGGGGCTGCGCTGCGCATTGCTGCACAACGCCTGGGCGCCCCCGCCGGGCGATCAGTACCGCTCGGTCGGCAACATCTTGCTGAGCGCTATCCTTGGCGCCGATCTGTACGTCGACGACGTTGTCCGCGGTATCGACGACCCCGGGCTGCTTGATGCCCTGGCCGACCACGTGCGGCGGCAGGGGTACCGGCCGTATGTCATTCCTGGCGGGGCGTCCGACCATCCCCTCGGCGGCTACGGGTACGCGGCCCGTGCGGCCGAGATCGTTGCTCAGGCCGCGGCGCTGGGCGTGGAGTTCGACTACGTGCTGCACTGTACCGGTAGCAGCAGCACGCAGGCGGGGCTGCTCGCTGGATTCGCCGCCTTGGGCGTCGGCACGCGCGTGATTGGGATCGCCGACGACGACGAGCGGGAGGCCAAATACGCGCGTGTGCTGCGGCTGGCAAACGCAACGCTGGAGCGGCTTGATCTCGGGGCCCGGGCAGCACCGTCCGATGTAGAAGTTGTCGTCGCGGACCCGCACCCGTACGGCGTCGCGAGCGAGAGCACAATCGAGACGATCCGGCTGCTCGCCCGGACCGAGGGGATCATCGCCGATCCGGTGTACGAGGGCAAGGCGTTCCGGGGGCTGGTTGATCTCGCGGCCGCCGGCCGCCTGCGACGCGGCCACCGGGTTCTGGTCATGCACCTCGGCGGGAACCCGGCGGTGCATGCCTGGGCGGACAGGTTCTGGCGGGACGGCCCGGAGCTGATGCCATTCCCGGCGTCACAGTCCTAGCGACCTCGACCTGGCGACGCCGACTGCACCCGCTCACGGTAACGAAGCCAGTGCGGGTTCACCATGAAGCGTCGAAGAGCCCCGATCGTCACTAATCCCAGGGATCGACCCACTAAACGGCCGGCTCGGCTGCGGTCACAGGCCGGCGATCGAGGGCACGGCCGCTATCGGACAGTGATCGTGCCGGTCATGTACGGATGGATTGTGCATATGTAGGGAAAAGTCCCCGACTTGGTGAACGTCATGGCGAAGGTCTGACCGGCGCTGAGATCAGCCGACTTGAACGACTGGTCGTTTGCAACGACGTTGTGTTGGACCGAGTCCTCGAACTTCCACGTCACGGTCGCGCCAACGGGGATCGACACATTCACCGGACTGAACGCGTAGTTTTTGACGACCACCTCCACATTGCCGGTGGCAGTCACGCTTGTCGGCCCGGACGGTGCCGACTCGTGTGTGCCTGAGCCTGAGTCCCCGCAGCCAGTCAGTGCGACCCAGCCCAGCAGCGCGGCGGCTAGGCCGTTCGCGGCTCGCAATCGGCCCGATCTGCCCGATCGTCGCGCGCGTGCACTCTCCCTGTAATCCAACCTGATCTCCTGGGTCAACCTGCCAATGACAGTCCACCACGCGGCCGCGCCAAGCAACGTCTTCCGGGCCGACCAATTTCCCTGTCGGTTAGTACAGGACGGCGATGCGGTCGTCAACGGCGGTGACACCCGGAGCCGCCCAGGCGACTGCGACTGCAGCGTCGTGCTCGGGCCACGAGCTCACTGTGCCGAGCAGCCTTACCGTGCTGTCGAAGGCTTCGATGTCGAGGCCGTCAGCGTCGAGCCTCGCATCGCGCACCATCGCCTTTTTGATGGAATGAGCCACGTCGGGTGCGCTGGGAGTGGGTCCGGTTAGCGCGATGTTGTCCTGCAACCCAATCACACCGAGGATGTTTCCGGCGATGAACTCGGCCTCGTCGCGCTGGTACTGCCAGTTGGCGGAACCGGTGAGCGTGACGAATCCGTTGTCCACCTTGACGTCGACGCTTTCTGGCACCAGCCCGTCGAGTGACAGCGCCTGGAGCACCGCCCCGCGAAGGTCGGCGTCCTCGCGACGCTGTTCGGTCATGATTCGTACGTCCAGCTGGTCGTTGACCTTCATGACCCCGAAGACACGTTCGGCCGCCTTGACGGCTTCGCGCCTCTGCCGGAAGCTGCCGATCGTGCCGCGTAACGTGATCATGCCGTTGTCTGCGGTCACGGAGATGCCCGAACTGTCAATCTTGGGGTCCCAGAATAGTTCATCGATGACATTGACTTGTAGCTCAGCGTTGTTCACGGTCATCTCCTAACCTCCCCTTCCGCCGACTCACCCGTGCGGTGGCCGCGAGGCCAACGTAACCCGGGTCGGTCGCCACGGTCGCCAAACCGCAGCATCAGTCGTGTACCGCTCCGCATGCGCGTCTTGTCTGGATTCAGCGGGCGTTCTGCTTCGTCGGTCGTCGGCGCGGCTGCGGTGCTGGGCAGTTGAGATGACCACCGGGTTCGCAGGCCCACTCTGGGTATGGCAGCGGCAACGCGTACGCCGTCACGAAGCCCGGTGATGCGCCGCAGGTCTTCGGACCGCCGTCACTGGACCGGGCACGAAGGTCGTGCCGATGCCTATCCGGACGAACCTGCCACGCCGCCGATCGTCGTCGGGGCCTGGGTGAAGGCCGACAATGATCGGCCGGACACGTCCTACCTGGCCGCCTGGTCGTGACCAACCCGGGCGCGCTCCCACCGGGCCAGATCCGCCATCAGGTCGAACGCATCCTGTCGCTCGACGTCGACGGCACCGACTGTCCGGCCATCGCAGAGCGCGACCCGGCCGTGCGCCAGCTTCAAGCCTGCTACCCCGCTGCCGAACTGATCCTGCTGCGCGGCGCCGGCCACCCCGACGCATTCCCCACCCACGAGAGCCTGGCACGCGTAACCATCGCGCCAGGCAGACCACAATCCAGATCCGCCGCCGCTCGAACACGCCATCCAATCGCTCAGCGCGTATACACGCGAACCGGACCGGGGGGTCTTCGCGACAGGCATACCAGGTCATCCTGAGCGAAGGAGTTCCACGATGTCCGAACAGAGTTACACAGCACTTCCATCCGCCGCTTCGAACCGATCCGACGCTTCGACCCGGTCCGACGCTGTGCAGGTCCGGCCCGCCATGCGGGCAGCCGCACTGGTGCTACTCGTTGGTGGGCTCATCGCGTTCGCGGGAGTCAGCAGGCCGATCGTCGGTGAGTGGGCCAACGCCTCGGGTCACCCGGAACAGCAGGTCGCCATCGCGCTCTCAGACCCCAGCCAGTTCCGCCTCGGCTGGGCAGGCATGGGCGTCGGCTTTGCAGCCATGGGCGTCGCACTCGTTATGTGGTCGCGCGCCGTCGCCCGTCTTCGCACGGGGCGTTGGGCGACTGTTGCCCTCGCTGCCGGTGCCGCAGCCGGTTTCGGCGGCGTCGTGCTGGGTCTGCACCGCAGCATCGCCCCGCTTGTCGCCCTGGAGCAGACTGCCGCTGGGAGCAACATCCACGCGGCTGCCGATGTCATCGGCTTTCTCGGCCTGACGCTGGGGTTTGTCGTGCTCGGTGTCGCGAACTGGCGGGGTCCGGCGCCCGCGTGGGCAGGCATCGTCTTCGCGCTGTTCGGGCTGGCAGGCTTCGTGCTGTTTCCAGCGTTCTACATATTCGGAGCCATCCTCTTCGGGTTGTTCTGCGTCTTCTGGTTCCGCCGAAGCTGGCGGCCGAAGGTCCGGTGACCGGCCATTGGAGATCACATCGGCTCGGCGAGAACCGATTGGCGTTTGCGCGGCGACAATCAGATCGTGGGAGCCCTCTCCGACCTTGACGACCGCGCCGTGCTGGCCAAGGTCGCCGACGGTGACTCCCGGGCATTGCGCGAGTTGTACACGCGGCACGCCCCC
>JAXIPB010000117.1:0-6407 GCA_045403155.1 Micromonosporaceae bacterium | reverse complement strand
GATGGGTGATCCGTGCTGAACGCGTTGATCGCCACGACGGCCGGCACGCCATGTACGCCGATGTTCTCCACCTGCTTCCTGAGGTTGGCGGCGCCCTCGTGCACCTCGTCGGGGTTCTCGGCGAGCAGGTCGTCCGGCAACGGCCGGCCGGCGACGATCCGGTGCCGGCCGGAGTGCGCCTTGAGGGCGCGCACCGTAGCCACGACAACGGCGGCGTCTGGGTGCAGGCCGGACGCGCGACACTTGATGTTGAAGAAGCGCTCGGCTCCCATGTCGGCGCCGAAGCCGGCCTCGGTGATGAGGTAGTCGGCCGTGCGGATGCCAATCATGTCGGCCAGGATTGACGAATTGCCGTGAGCGATGTTTCCAAACGGCCCGGCATGAACAAGCACCGGCGTGTTCTCCAGTGTCTGCAGCAGGTTCGGCTTGATGGCGTCGCGCAGGATGGCCGCCATGGCCCCGCGCGCCTGCAGCTGGTCGGCCGTCACGGGAGCTCCGCCGCGGCTGTAGCCCACGACAATGCGGCCGAGCCTTTCGTGCATGTCCTCGCGGGACGATGCGAGCGCGAGGATGGCCATGACCTCGGAGGCCGCCGTGATGTCGAATCCGGTTTGTCGGGGTACCCCGTCCTGCTCGCCGCCAAGGCCGATGACGATGTTGCGCAGAGCCCTGTCGTTGATGTCCAAGACCCGCCGCCAGGTGATGCTGTGCGGATCGAGGTCGAGAGCGTTGCCGTGGTAGAGGTGGTTGTCGACCATTGCGCTGAGCAGATTGTGCGCCGCCGTGACGGCGTGGAAGTCGCCGGTGAGGTGAAGATTGAGCTGGTCCATCGGTATGACCTGGCTGTAGCCCCCGCCCGCGGCACCGCCCTTGATGCCGAAGGTGGGGCCCATTGACGGTTGGCGGATCGCAACCGTGGCCGACCGGCCAGTACGGCGAAAGCCCTGGCCCAAGCCGACCAGGGTGGTCGTCTTGCCCTCGCCCAACGGGGTCGGGGTAATCGCCGAAACAAGGATGTATTTTGCTCGCGGTCGCTCGGCCAGTTCGTCTATGGCAGAAAGTTTGATCTTCGCCACCGAGTCGCCGTACGGCTCGAGCAGGTGCGCGCCGATGCCCATGCTCGCGGCAACGTCAGGCAACGGCTTCAGCTTGGCGGCCAGGGCAATATCAAGATCCGAGGGGAACGTTGTGTCTATCACGTCCTCACCTTCGTCATTTTCGTGCTCGTGCGGCCAGAGTCGATCCGCCCACAGGGGTGGGACGTTTGGCACCCACCGTCGATGCCCGGCCTGCGAACGCTGCCGATCAAGCGCATGCGGCCGTAGCTTGGAGACGTACGGCCAGGCAGTGAGCTATGCGGCACACTTCACGCAAGAGAAACAGCGCTTCTGCACGAGGGCATAGCCGCAGCCGGATACCAACCATCTGGGACGCATCACGAGATCTACCTTGGCGACCCGCGGCGCAGCGCACCGGATAAGCTGCGCACGATTCACCGCCAACCCGTGGGATGAGTAGGGCAGGTCTTTCTGCCTCTCGGATTGATGCGAATGCCCCTGCGTGCGCGGCATGAGCACGCGCAGCCTTACATCATGACCAGGGATGAGAGTCGAGCGGTCGTCGTCGGCTTCGACGGTTCCTCGTCGGCCGCATCGGCGGTGGAAGCGGCGGCGTCCGAGGCACTGGCGTTGGGCATGCCGTTGCGGATCGTGCACGCGTACGCCTGGCCGATCCTTTACGCATCGCTGGCCAACGTGCCATTCCAGGCAAGCGACTGGGAGCCGGCACCGGCCGTGGTGGCCACGGTGACGGCCGAAGCAGATCGCGTGGCCAAACGCCACCCTGAACTCGCCGTGCAGACGGCGGTGCAGACCGGTGGCGGCGGGGAGGTCCTCGTCGGTGCGTCGGCCGGTGCCGCTCTGGTCGTTGTCGGCGACCGCGGGTTAGGCGGTTTCACCGGCCGGGTGGCCGGACCCGTCGCGAAGCACGTCATGTCGCATGCGCAATGTCCTGTGCTCGTGGTTCGGGCAGGGCAGGCCTTGGCCACCGCCGGCGGCCATGTCGTCGTCGGTGTCGACTCGACCGGCAACTCGCGACACACGCTCCGCTTTGCCTGCGAATGGGCGCAGCGTCGAGTGGCACGAATCGTGGCCATCCATGCGATCGAGCCGGGATCGCCCGGACCCGAGGCGGGTTCGACCCAGGCGCGTCTGATCCTCGACGGGTGGATCGAGCCGTTCCGCACCGAGTTTCCGATGTTGTCCATCGGCGCCGAGGTCGTGCGGGCGACGCCGAGCGCCGCGTTGCTCGCGGCGAGCCGATCGGCCCGACTGGTCGTGGTCGGGTCGGCCAGTCCGGGTGAGGCGACAACGTCCACCATCGGCCCGGTCCGTCGAACCCTGATCCAGCGGTCGGCGTGCCCGGTGGTTGTGGTCCCGGCGCCAGAGTCAGCCGCCGACGATCTCCACGGTCTGGTCAGCGGGCAGTCGGGGCGTGTGCGGGGGACCGGCATGATCGGGGTCGGCAAAGCCTAGGCGCAGTACGAGATAGGGAGCGCCGACGCCGGCGAGCATCCGTATCAGAGTATGGCGAGTGGCGGCGACCTCGACTGCGGCGCTGAGTGGAACCACGGTGAGATCCCGCTCGATCGCGGTTAGCCAGATCGCGCTCAGCGCCTCCCCACCTCGCAGCCAGCCAAGGGGGGAGTCCTCGTCGCCGTAGAGGATCGCGTAGACGGCCGCACGATCGTGGCCGGCACCGACGGGGAGCGAACCGGCATGACCGAAGTCGCGTCCCGGCACCGTGGTCGCGGGCGCCTCGTCCGGGATGACTTCGGCCGGCACTCCTAGGCCATCCGCTCGCGCGCCGCCGGCCCAGTAGGCAAGCTCTGTCCGCCAGGATTCGTCCATGGCCTCGACGTTCTGCGCCTGCGTCGCGGCCGACGCGAGGTCGACCACCTGTTCGGCCCGCAGCGCGTGCAGTCTCGCGCCCTCGGACTCGCCGACGCTTCGAAGTGCGGACAGCGTCTGGGGGTCGACCGCGGTATCTGAGACCGGCCGCCGGTCGGTGTGTCTAATCCGGAGGGTCTGGAGCAGCCGCATCGCATCGGCGGTGACATCGGTCCGGCCGGTCAGGGTAATCCGGGCCAGCAGGTCGGGGTGAGAGTCCGCCGGCAGCCGGTCTACCGCAGCAGACCAGCCCTCGGCCGCAAGCGCGAGCCGGACGTGATGCAGCGCCGCGCCGCAGCTGATCGTCAACATCCGCCCGGTGGGGTCGGTGACCGCAAGTTGGCGCTGCCGCTGGGCCCAGAGCTCGAGCGAGGAACCCTCGACCCGCCAGCGCCATGGTTGGGTGTTGTGGATCGATGGCGCGTAGCCTGCCATAGCGGCCGCCTGCGCCAAGGCGGCGGTCGGGCTCTGAGTACTCATGCTCTGTCCTCTCCGTCGACCATCATTGTTGCAGCGGCCACGGACGGCCAGATCAGGTGGATTCACGGACCACGGCGACGGGGCAGTGGGCGTTGCTGAGCACCGTCTGGCTGACGGATCCGAGCAACAGACTCGCGAAACCGCCTCGCCCGCGACTACCGACCACGACCAGAGCTGCCTGCCGGCTCGCATCGATCAGGGCCCAGGCTGGGTTGATGTCGTGCACCGCCACTCGACGTACGGGCACGTCGGAGTACTTCTCCGACCAGCCCGCCAGCGCCTCGGACAGCATCCGCTCGGCCTCATCCTTGGCCGCTACCGGATCGTAATGCAACGAATCCGTGGGCCCGAGGTTGGCCGTGGGCAGCGTCCACCACGAGTAGAGGCCGACGAGCGGAACGCTGCGAGCATTGGCCTCATCGAAGGCGAACCCAATCGCGGCCGCGTTCTCCGAAGATCCGTCCACGCCCACCACAATCGGACCATCGCCCGGCACGGTCGCCCCAACGTTGTTCGCCGGGACGTCCGCTGCGGGCGGTCGGACCACAATGACCGGTGCGTGGCCATGCATCGCCACCTGTGCGCTCACCGAGCCGAGGAGCAGGCCGGCGAAGCCGCCGGATCCGCGGGAGCCAACCACGACGAGGCTGGCCGTGTGTGAAAGCTCAACCAAGGCGCTCGCGCCTCCACCCGCGACCAGCGCCGAGCGCACCTGGAGGCCCGGGTGGTCGGCGCGCGTCCGAAGCTCAACGTCGGTGAGCATGCCGCGCGCGCTATCGCGTGCGGTCTGGTACAGCGACGGGTAGACCGCCCAGCCATAACTCGCGTAGGGCATCTCGTCGAGATAGCCGTGCACCAGCAGCAACGGTGCGCGACGCCGTCGTGCCTCCCATGCGCCGATCCGTACCGCGGCCGTGCTCGTCGCTGAGCTATCCACGCCTACGATCACGGGCGCGGTGGCGGCTTGCGCGTGGCGCTCGGTCATAGCGTCAGCTTCTCCCGCGTACGCTCGTGCGACCAGGGTCGCAGTGACCGATAGTCAGGGACCTTCGACCCTCCGCGGCAGGTCTCGCGCGGTGCTTGGACTCATGCAGACGATGCTCGGAGACGGAGGACGCCGGCATCGCGTCAAACGGTGTCGAGGTCGGGACCTTCGTACCTGGTCGGCCGCGTGGCCGCTAGGGTCCAATATCAGGGCCGCGTTTGGACGCGGCCATCCGAACCGCGATGCCTAGGAGCCGACGATGAAGGTGCCCGCCATGAGTCAACCGGCCGAGCGCGGCACCGACGTCCTCGCCGCTGACGGCCGCATTCTTCGGCTGCGGCCAGTCGCGCCCGGCGACGCCTCGGCATTGACGGACCTGCATGGCCGCGGTTCGCCGGACAGCCTGCGTCTGCGCTTCTTCGGAATACCGGGCGAGAGCGTCGTGGCGGATGAGGTGGCGCGGCTCATCCGACCGGAGGCATCCGATCACGACGTCGTGATCGCGGAGCAGGGTGGCATCACCATCGGGGTCGCATCGTACGAGCGCTCACCCGCTGACGATCCAAAGGCCGAGTTCGCGGTGTTTGTCGACGAGGCGCATCACGGTCGGGGTGTGGGCACGCTGCTGCTGGAGCATCTTGTCGCGAGCGCCCGGCGACGCGGCGTGACGCGGCTCGTCGGTGATGTCCTAGCCGCCAACACCGGCATGCTGCGGGTGGCGCGAGACATCGATAGCCGGTCCTCGGCCTCCTTCGATCACGGCGTCATCGAGGTGGAGCTCTTAACCGAGGTCGACGAGCAAGGCCTGGCTCTGGCCGACGCCCGGGATCGCATCGCCGAGCGCGCGTCGTTGCGACCCCTGCTCGCTCCGCGTTCTGTCGCCGTCGTGGGTGTGGGTCGTGAACCGGGTGGCATAGGTCACGCGACACTGCAGGCGCTGGTCGAGTTCGGCTTCACCGGCGACCTGTACGCGGTGAACCCTCACGCGACGACGATCCTCGGCGTCCCGTCGTTTCCCTCGCTGGCCGCGGTTTCGGCCACCGTCGACCTCGCCGTCATCGCCGTACCAGCCGCCGCCGTGGCCGGCGTCCTCGCCGACGCCGGCGCCGCCGGCGTGAGCGCGGCGGTCATCATCTCCGCTAACTTCGGCGAATCCGGCGCGGACGGGGGTCAGGCCCAGGCGGACCTCGTTCGGCTAGCGCGGCGGCACGGCATCCGGTTGGTCGGGCCGAACTGCCTGGGTGTGCTGAATACCGATCCCGCGGTGCGCCTCGCCGCCACGTTCTCACCGGTGCTGCCGCCGGCCGGTGGGCTGGCTCTCGCCTCACAGTCTGGCGCAGTGGGGGTCGTCGTTCTCGATCACGCTGCGCGAACGGGCACAGGCGTGTCAAGCTTTGTGTCGCTCGGCAATAAGGCCGACGTCAGCGGCAACGACCTGCTGTCGTACTGGTTCGAAGACCCGGCGACTACCGCGGTCGCGTTGTACCTGGAGTCCTTCGGCAACCCGCGACGGTTCGCCCGCATCGCTCGCGCGCTCGCTCGGCGCAAGCCGGTCATCGCGGTGTTCAGCGGGCGCTCCGTCGCCGGCCAGCGCGCCGGTGCCTCGCACACCGCGGCAGCGGCGTCGCCGAACATTGCCGTCGACACTCTTTGCGGGCAGGCCGGCATCATTCGCACCGATCATCTCGGAGAGATGCTCGACGCCGCACGGATGCTGACCGACCAGCCGCTTCCGGGCGGACATCGCCTGGCGATCCTCGGCAACGCGGGCGGGGTCAATGTGCTCGCGGCCGATGCCGCTGAAGCGGCCGGCCTGCGGGTGCCGCAGCTTGGAGACGCGCTGCGCGCCCAGATCGGGCGGCTGATCGTGGGAGCTGGGAACCCACTCGACTTGGGCGCGGGAGCCACCCCGGCCGCCTTCGCTGATTCGTTCGATCTGATCGCGGCGAGCGGCGAGGTCGACATGCTGCTCGCGGTTGTCGCGGCGACTCGGG
>JAXIPB010000016.1:0-9090 GCA_045403155.1 Micromonosporaceae bacterium | reverse complement strand
CAACCCCCCCCGTCCGCCGCCCCCCCCGCCGATCATGATTTGCGAATCATGATCGGCGCCGTTTGACAACGCCAAGCTCATGATCACGGCGATCTTGCCTCCTCACGTCCTGGCGCGGTAGCGGAGGTAGATCATTCCGTTTCCGAAGCGGTGCTCGTCCCGCAGTTCCAGCTCGAGACGCACGCTGTCAGGGAGGGAACGTGTGCCGCCGCCCACGACGATTGGTGCCAGGAACAGCTGACATTCATCGACGAGTCCGGCCCTGAGCGCGTGGGCGGCGAGGCCGGGACCGGCCACCGTGATGTCACGCCCTGCCAACGCTTTCATCTGCCGGATCGCTTCAGGGTCGAATTCTCGCTCGATCCGCGTCCGGGTGCTGGAGACGTCCGGCAACGTGGTGGAGTAGACGATCTTGTCGGCCGCCCGCCAAATCTCAGCGAAGTCCCGCATGGCGGGCGGCTGGTCCGCGAGGACGTCCATGGTCTCCCAGGCCACCATCACCTCGTACATCCGGCGCCCGTAGAGGTATGTGCCGACCGGCCGCTGAAGGTCGTTGATGAACGTGTGCACCTCGGCGATCGGCTCGCCCCAGTCGAAGTTGCCGTCAGCGTCCGCGATGTAGCCGTCGAGTGACGTGATCGCCGAGTAGATCAGCTTGGCCATGGTGAGCTCCTTTCCTGCGTACAGACTGCAGGCGTGGCGCGCCCGCGCCAAATGATCCGTGCCGTACTCTCCAACACATGTTCGACGCACAATGGGACGCTGGACTCGATGACGCGCAGCTAGCCGCCGCGACCCATGGCGACGGTCCACTGATCGTCGTCGCGGGGGCGGGGACGGGGAAGACCCGCACCCTGGTGTCGCGGGTAGCGGCGCTGATCGACCGTGGTATTGACCCGGAGCGCATTCTGCTCCTCACGTTTACCCGTCGCGCCGCGGACGAGATGCTCGCCCGTGCCGCAGCGATCTGCGGACGGCGGGACGCGGCGCGCAAGCTGTGGGGCGGTACGTTCCACGCGATCGCGTACCGTCTCGTGGCTGCCCATGCCGAGACACTCGGCCAGGCGACATCGCTGTCGGTTCTCGACCCGGCGGATGCCCGCGACCTGATGGACCTGTTGAGGCAGGAGCATGGCCTCGCCGGCAATGGGCAGCGCTTCCCGTCCGGAGACGCGCTGCTGGACGTGTACTCCCGCTCGGTGAACACCGGTCAGCCGGCCCGGGACATCATCGCCACCATGTTCCCGTGGTGCGAGCCACACCTTCCGGCGATTCTGGACCTGTTCCGGGCTTACGTCGCCCGCAAGCGCGCCCAATCGCTCATGGACTTCGACGATCTTCTGCTCGGCTGGCGTGCCCTGCTGGCCGACGCACACGTGGGGCCGGCCATGTCGGCCCGGTGGGATCACGTCCTGGTCGACGAGTATCAGGACGTCAACCAGATCCAGGTCGATGTCGTCCGGCTTCTGCGCCCCGGCGGGGTCGGACTGACCGTGGTCGGCGACGACGCGCAGGCGGTCTACGCATTCCGCGGCGCAGACAGCCGGCACCTTCTGGAGCTCTCGTCCGATCTGCCGGCGGCGCAGACGGTATGCCTGGAGCAGAACTTCCGGTCCCGGCAACGAATCCTCGAGTTGGCGAATGCGATCCGACCAACCGCGGGCGGGCCCCGGTTGCAGCTGCGCTCCGATCGGCGCGGCGGTTCCCGGCCCCGGCTGGTGCGGTGCCACGACGCGTCCGCCGAGGCACGGCTGGTCGTCGACGCGGTCCTCGACGGTGTCGAACAGGGCCGACCGCTCACGACGCAGGCCGTGCTCATGCGGGCCGCCCACCACAGCGACCTACTCGAGGTCGAACTGACCGCGAGGCGCGTGCCCTTCGTAAAGTACGGCGGGTTGAAGTTCCTGGAGGCCGCGCACGTCAAGGACTTCATCGCCACTGTTCGGCTGCTGGACAACCCGCTCGATGAGATCGCCTGGTTTCGTCTACTGCGACTGCACGACGGGATCGGCCCGGCCAAGGCCCGCGCACTTCTCGACGCGCTGCGCCCGCACGAGCCAGACACCGAACTGCGCCACGCCGACGCCGTCGCGGCCGCACCGGCGCGCGCCCGTACGGCACTGGGCGGCTCACTTGCCGGACTGACCGCCGCACGCCGCGAGTCAACGGTCGCGCGTCGGGCGGAAGGCGTGCTCGAGGTGTTGCGACCGCTGCTCACGGTCCGATATCCCGACCACCCGGCGCGCCTCGGTGACCTCGACCGGCTCGTGAGCGCCGCGTCTCAGTCGCCGACCCTGGCCGACTACGTGACCAGCCTGACCCTCGACCCGCCCGCCTCGACCAGTGACCTCGCCGGCCCACCCCATCTGGACGAGGACTACCTCGTCTTGTCGACCGTGCATTCCGCCAAGGGCCTTGAGTGGGACAGTGTGCACGTCATCAACGTCATCGACGGCGCCTTCCCCTCTGACATGGCGCTGGCCACCAACACCGGCCTCCTGGAGGAGCAGCGCCTGTTCTACGTCGCCACGACCCGAGCCCGAGACGAGCTCACCATTTACACGCCGCTCCGGCAGCCGCATCATCGTCGATCCCGCGACGACCGGCACAGCTACGCGCCGACGAGCAGGTTCCTCGACGCGGCGGCCCTAGCCACCATGGAAATCCATGAGGACCGCCCGACCGTGCCCACGATGCGCCCGTCCGCGAGCACCGTTCGGGTCGCCTTGCCGACCCTGGACGAACTCTGGACCTGACAGCAGCACGTCCACGTGCTAGACACAGATGCGAGTCTCTACGTGTCAGGCCCGGGGGGCCGCGATGGTCTTCAAGATCGATGTACCGCCAACGCTCGTCAAGGGCGATGTGGACGAGGGATATGGTCCGGTCGCCGATGCCTTCCGCCGCAACTTCGCCGAGCGAGGTGAGGTCGGCGCGGCGTGTGCGGTGTTCAAGGGTGGCAGCAAGGTGGTCGACCTGTGGGGCGGTTACCGCAATGGCGAGACCCGGACACCGTGGGATGAGGACACGCTGGTCACGGTCTTCTCGACGACCAAGGGCGTCGCCTCCCTCGCGGTGGCGTCGGCCCATTCCCGCGGCCTGCTCGACTACGACGCCTCGGTGGCGAGCTACTGGCCCGAGTTCGCCCAACGAGGCAAGGCCGAGGTGACCGTACGCCAACTGCTGTCACACCAGGCAGGATTGGCCGCGATCGACCGCCCGTTGAGCGTCACCGACCTGGCCGACCTTGATATCGTCGCCGACGCCCTGGCCGAACAGGAGCCCGCGTGGATTCCGGGGACCCGGCACGGCTACCACGGAATCTCACTGGGCTGGTACGAGGGCGAGCTCATCCGGCGGGTCGATCCTGCCCGGCGGAGCCTCGGGCAATACTTCGCCCAGGAGGTCGCCGCGCCGCTCGGGATCGAGTTCTACATCGGCCTTCCCGACGAAGTGGACCCGGATCGGGTCGCCCACATCCACGGCTACAAACCGGCGGAGATGGTGTTGCACCTCAACGCCATGCCGTGGCGGTTCGTCGCGGGATTCCTGAACCCCCGCAGCATCACCGCCCGCTCCTTCGCCAACCCGAAGATCTTGGCTCTGACCAGCAACTACAACCGGCCAGACGTACGCCGCCTCGAGCTCCCGGCGGCGAACGGGACCGGCCAGGTCCGCGCGATCGCGAAGGCGTACGGGGATGCGGCCACGGGCGGGAAAGGGCTCGGACTAACTCCGGCCACGCTCGACGCGTTGATCCGCCCGGCCTCGCCGCCGAGCGGCGGTCTGCGCGACGTCGTCCTGCGCCTCGACTCCGTATTCTCGCTGGGCTACGTCAAACCGTTTCCAGACTTCCGCTTCGGGGCCTCCGGCGGGCATGCCTTCGGCACTCCGGGCGCCGGCGGCTCATTCGGCTTCGCCGATCCGGAGACCGGCGTCGGCTTCGCGTACGCGATGAACCGTACCGGCTTCCATCTCTGGGACGACCCGCGCGAGGTCGCCCTGCGCGATGCTCTCTACCGGACGGTCCTCGGGGAGATGCCGCAGCACCCGGACTGAGCCAAGATTCGTGCGCCGACGTGATGCCCGCGCGCCGACGTGATGCCCCCGCGCGAGTTAGGCCTGCGGCTGGCCGATGTTGACCATCCAGTTGACGCCGAACTTGTCCGTGCACTGTCCGAACTCGTCGCCCCACATCTGCTTCTCCAGCGGCATCGTCACCTGGCCGCTCCGGCTGAGCTTCTTCCAGTACCCGCGCAGCTCGGCGCCGTCGTCGCCGCTGAGACTCACCGTGATGTTGGTGCCCGGATTGTGCTCCATCCCGGGTGCGAGATCGGAGGCCATGAGCGTGAATCCGCTATCGGTCTCCAGCTGCGCGTGCATGACCTTCCTGGCGATGGCGGGATCCTTCGTGCCGAAGTCTTTGAAGGTGTTCACCGTCAGTTCGCCCCCGAAGACGGTCTTGTAGAACCTCATCGCGACGCGGGCGTTGCCGTCAAAACTGATGTACGGGTTGAGTCGAGAGGTCACCGGATTCTCCTTCATGTGTCGCCAAGTATCCCGTCAGCCTAGTCCCGCGAGGCCCGATCGTCAGGCTATTGCGCACAGGTGTCGACCATGGTCGGCTGCCTCGGCGCTGTGAGCTCGTGGCTGGAACACATGCGAATGGGTGATGCCCGCCGGGCTCCGGCTGTGTAATCTGACGGCCGCACCGGTCGGTCGCAGTACGGGAGGCCTTGTCATGCGCAAGCGACATCCGGCCGCACTCACCGTGCTGGCGCTCGTGACGGGGTTGACAGTTACGGCGGGAGCCGGCGCGGTGGCGGCGGCGGAGACCCAGATTCACGTCGACAACCGACCGGGCAGGAATTGCGACGACGGCGGCACCGGGACCCAGGCCCAGCCCTACTGCACCATCGGCGCGGCGATGGCCGTGGTCGAGCCCGGGCAGATAGTGAACGTCACTGGTGCGTACAACGAACATGTCACGATCGCGAGGTCGGGTACGCCCGACAGCCCGATAACGATGCGCGGAGTCGGGGTGACCACGGCCCGGCTGTCCGGCGAGACTGCCGGACTCACCATCGATTCTCAGCACGACATCAGGGTCGTCGGTCTCGTGATCACCGGCGGATCGGGCAGTTCGGGACCTCCCGGCGTGAGCATCGTCCACTCGAGCCGCATTCGCCTGGAGTCGGTATCCGTCACGACCGGTCCGTGGCCGGTCGGCTTCGCTCTCGCCGGCGTCTCCGATTCGTCGCTGGTCAAGGTCAGTGTGCGAGGGTCGCGGGACGGCGTCACGTTGGACCAGTCGACGACGGGCGTCGTGGTCGACGGCGGCTTCTTCTTCGCGCCGTCGACCAACGAAGGGGATGGCATCGCGGTCCGCGGCTCGCACAACGTCGTGCGGAACGTGAGCGACATGAGGGACTTCGGCGGCGCGCAGATTCGCGTGGGACCGGGCGCCGCGGACAACGTCATCGTCAACAACACCATCGGCTGGGTGTCGAACCCACGCAGTGGTGCGATCTACAACATCGATGCGAGCGGCACCGCGATCACGAACAACACGATCAAGGACTACTGCGCGGCGGGTATCCGGGTGGCCGGGACGTCCACCGGAGTCTCGGTGCAGAACAACCTGGTTGCGACCATGAACCGCGCGCTCTGCGATCCGACCGTCGGCGACAAGGTCGACATTGGCATCTACGACGCCGCGGTCAACACGACGATTGTCGACTACAACGGAGTCGATCGGCTGGACACCCGTCCGTACGCGTGGGGGACACCGCTGACCTCCTTGGCAGCCTTCCAGGCCGCCTCCGGCCAGGGTGCGCACGAGGTGCGATACATACCCCGCCTCTCGGACTCCGAAGTGCCCGACCTGGTCACGGTCGACTCGGCCAACTCGGCCGCGCCGTTCTGGCCGAGCACCGACAACCGTGGCCGGATCCGGGAGGACATCTGGTGGGTCGCGAACACCGGCCCGGGTCCGGTTACGTACGCCGACCGCGGCGCGACCGAGTTCTGCGTGGCGCCGTTCGCCCAACTCACCGTGACCGCGACTCAGCGAGCCACGATGGTCACTGCGGACGCGTCCGCCTCCATGCCGGGTGGCGCGCCGATCGCGACCTACACGTTCGACTTCGGCGACGGCGCCGTCGTGACCCAGTCCACGCCGGTCGCGACACACGCCTACTCGGGCCTTGCCATTCGGCAGATCACGCTCACGGTGACCGATGTCAACGGACTCATCGACCGGGAAACCGCGACGGTCGGCCCGGGAAGCCTGTTCACGCCGCTGAGCCCGATCCGTGTGTTGGACACCCGGGCCAGGGTGGGCGTCGGCACGACCACGCCGGTGCCGGCTCAGGGCACGATCATTCTTCCGGTCGCCGGCCGAAACGGCGTGCCGGCGACGGGCATCTCCGCGGTCGTTCTCAACGTCACCGTCACCGCTCCGACCGCGCCCGGGGCACTGACAGTCTACCCGGACGGCCAGCCGATGCCGACTTCGTCCAATCTCAATTGGATCGCGGGCGAGACAATCCCCAACCTGGTCACCGTTCCCGTAACGAATGGCTCGGTGGCCTTCCGCAACCGCAGCCCGGGCACCGTGCACCTCGTCGCCGATATCTTCGGCTACTACGCCGAGGTCGGTGCCAGCGGCTACGCGCCGCTCGGTCCGGTCCGGGTGCTGGACACTCGGAAGAAGGTCGGCGTCGGCACCACCACGCCGGTGCCCGCCGGCGGTGTCGTGTCGTTGCTGGTCACCGGGCGTGTCGGTGTTCCGGCGACGGGTGTCATGGCCGTGGCGCTCAACGTGACAGTCACCGCGCCGAGCGCGGGCGGGTCACTCACCGTCTACCCGGACAGCCCAACGCCGCCGTTGGTCTCGAACCTCAACTGGACTGCGGGCAAGACGATCGCCAACCTTGTCATCGTCGAGGTACGAAACGGGCGGGTCGACTTCTACAACCGCAGCGCCGGGACGGTGCACGTGCTCGCGGATCTGGCCGGCTACTTCGCCGCCAACACCGGGGCCAGCTTCCATCCCGTGGGTCCGGTCCGGGTGATGGACACCCGAATCTCCCTCGGCTCCGGCACCGTGAGCGCGGGCGGCACAGTCGTCCTGCCCGTCTCGTCGTCGGCCATGACGCTCCCTCCGAACGTCTCGGCTGTCGTGATCAATGTGACGGCGACCCGTCAATGGTCGCCTGGCTACCTGACCGTGTACCCCGACGGACAGCCACGGCCGACCGCGTCCAACATTAACTGGACCGCCAACCAGACCATCCCCAATCTCGTCGTTGTGCCGGTGATGAACGGCAGGATCGCCTTCTACAATGGCAGCCCCGGGACGATCGACCTCGTCGCCGACCTCTTCGGCTACTACGTCCCTTGACCCGCCTTGCGCCATCGAGGCCGGAAGATGCGCGGCCGGCGCACGCGTGGTCGGTCCCGGGCGTGCTACCTTTCGGCGATGCCTCGCTCCTTGATCAGATCGCGCTCCGTCGGCACGGCCATGCTCGTCGCCATCCTCGGCCTCGCCATGGCGCTGACGTCGTCGGGCACCGCCATCGCGATCGCCAATGGCACACCGGTGCCCGACGGACAGTACGCGTTCTCCACGAAGCTGACCATGACCAACATCCCCCGCTCGGATGGGACGACCTACGACAGCGCATGCTCGGCGGCGCTCATCGCTCGACAGTGGATTATCACCGCCGGCCATTGTTTCCACGACGTCAACGGGAACCGGGTTAGTGGCGCCACGCCCTATGCCACGACGGCCACGGTCGGACGCACGGATCTGTCGCAGACGGGTGGATACGTGCTGGGCGTTACCGACGTGCTGCAGGCGCCACGGGTCGACGTCGCCCTCGGGAAGCTCGCGAGTCCCATCACGGACATCGCTCTGCTTCCATTGGATTCCGTTGCGCCGAAGGCCGGCGCCATTCTGCGAGTCACCGGGTGGGGCGCGACAAGCTCGGTGAACCCAACGCCGGCAACGCGTCTCCAAACCGGGCAGGTCAAGGTGAAGCGGGTCGCCGGATCGACGGTACTTGTCGTTGGCTACGCCCCAGCATCGAACACCAGCGCCTGCCTGTATGACTCTGGAGCGCCGTACTTCAGGCAACTGGCTAACGGCACTGTCGCCTTGGTCTCAGTCGAGGTGGATGGTCCGGCCTGCCCGCACTCGCAGGAGGAGACGACGGCGGGGATCTACCGCATCATTGATTGGATCCGTCAGAACGCTGTGTAACTCGTTGGCTGCACCGAGGTGCGGCCCATCATTGGTTGGCCAGCCGGAGAATCGCGTTGGCGAGCACATCGATCCCGTTTCCGCAGGCGGTGGGGTTGGAGTACTCGCGCGGCGTGTGGCTGATGCCGCCGTTTTCGCCAGCGACGAAGACCATCGCGGTCGGGCAAATGGCGGCGATCTCCTGGGCGTCGTGTCCGGCGCCGGACATCGTCGCGACGTAACCCAGTCCGAGGTCGTCGGCGGTGTCTCCGAGTAGCTTCTGAATGTCGACATCAAAGGGGACCACGGCCGTCTTGGCCATACGGTGCAGCGTTCCGGTCACGCCGCACCGGTCGGGCAGGGAGTCGACGAATGACCGCAGGTGGGCCTCCGCGGCCGTCATCGCGTCGTCGTCTGGGTTCCGTAGGTCGATGGTGAGACTTGCGATCGCGGGTATGACATTGGTCTGGCCGGGTTGGATCGAGAGCTTTCCGACGGTACCGCGCAGGCGGCCGAAGCCGCCGGAGTCGCACATGCGGCGTACCTCGACAATGACCAGCGCGGCCGCCAATCCGGCATCGGCGCGGTTCTCGATCGGGGTGGTTCCGGCGTGGGCCGCCTCGCCGCGCAGGTCGAGGCGCTGCCACGAGATGGACTGCACGCCGGTGACGACGCCGATGTCGACGCCGGCCGTGGCCAGGATGGGCCCCTGTTCGATGTGACACTCGATGTAGGCGTACGGGACGGAGCGTCGTTCGTGCGCGTCGCCGTCGAATCCGATGCGGGCCAACTCGTCGGCGACCGTGGCACCGCGATCGTCGGTGAGTGCGTGTGCGTAGCCGAGC
>JAXIPB010000303.1:0-12471 GCA_045403155.1 Micromonosporaceae bacterium | reverse complement strand
CCCGCGCGATATGGCCGGATTCACGCGGGTCAGCGTCCAATGCTGCGGTGAGGCCCCTTCGCCGCTGGCGGACGGCCCTCCGCTTCGAGCCTCAGCTGACCCGAGCCGGGGTCGAATCCGCTGCGCGAGAATCGGCGTTAGACACGTACCTCACCCGAGATTAGGTTGGCCGGGGCAGCGGGTCAGGCCCGCAGCCGCCCCCCACCATGATCGCGAATGGTCAGCGGAAGGTCGGCGGCGCGAATGAACTGGTACGCCGATGAGGGGCAGTGTGATCGACGCTGCTAGATGAATCTCATCGGGCAGGCGTGCCGTACCGAGAAGTCGGCCCCGCGGAGGAACAACGCCACGTAAACGATTCGTCCAGATCTCTCCTCCAGCGGCCGGCAGGAGCCGTCCGATCACCCGCCTCGACCTCAGCGAACCATGTCGCGATGTCCAGGTCGCGTCCGATCGGCACCGCGGCACCCCAGCCGGGCATCGGTATCACGTTTCTGACCGAACCGCCGGACGCCCTGGCATTGACGCGTATCGTGTTCCGATGACTGCGCCAGGCGGCGGCACATCCGAGGTCCGGTACAAAATTCTCGGACCGGTCGAAGTCCGGCTCGGCAACGATGGCGTGAACATCGGTGGGCCACGAGAGCGCAGGAGCCTGGCCGGTCTGCTCCTGCAGGCCAACCAGGTGGTCAGCATCGATCGGATCATGGAAATACTGTGGGGCGAGAAGCCGCCACGTACCGCGCCGACACAGGTCCGCAATACGATCACCGCGCTGCGCCGCCAGCTGGCCACCGCGGATGGTGGCCAGGCGCCGATTGCGCGTGTTGGCGCGGGCTACATGATTCGGGTCGGCGAAGGGCAGCTCGATTCGGCTGTCTTTAGCCAGTACGTCGCGTCCGCACGATTGCTTGCCGAAAAGGGAGACCTCCGTTCGGCCACGGTGGCGCTGCACTCGGCGTTGAGGCTCTGGCTTGGACCCGCCCTTGGTGGCCTGGACGGTCCAGTACTGAGCGGTTATGCGCAACGGCTGGAGGAGCAACGACTCGCCTGCCTGGAATGGAGGATCGAGCTTGACCTCGAACTCGGCTTCCACCAGGACCTGGCCGGCGAGCTGTTCACTCTTGTGCAGGAACATCCGCTGCGTGAGCGGCTCGTCGAGCTGACGATGCTGTGCCTGTACCGCGCAGGCAGGAGGCAGGACGCACTCCAGGCCTACGCCGGCGCACGTCAGAGACTCGCCGACCAGATAGGCCTCGATCCGCGCCCGCAGCTCGTCCGGTTGCACCAGGCGATCCTGCACTGCGATCCGTCGCTCGATCAGCCAGGCGGGGCCGAGCGCCCCTTGAACGGCCACACCATGACCGCCGGGGAGGGCGTTGCATCGAGGCCGGACGTCTTAGTTCCACGGCAACTGCCGCGAGCTGTGACGCAATTGGTGGGGCGCAAGTCGGAGTTGGCCACAATCCTGACAGCGCTCGAACCACGCGACGCCACAGGTTCAACGCTGATAGCCGTCGACGGTCCTGGAGGTGTCGGAAAGTCCACATTGGCAGTTGCGGCTGGCCACAGGGCAGCGCGAATGTTCCCGGACGGTCAGCTGTATGTCGACCTCCAAGGGGCGACCGCAGCACTAACCCCGCTCGCCGTGGCCGACGTGATCGGCCGATTTCTTCGCGCTCTCGGTGTGACGACCGCCCTGCCGGCGACGGAGGCCGAGGCTGTCTCACTTTACCGGACGTTGATCGCGCAGCGACGGGTACTCATCATCGCCGACAATGCCAGGTCGGCGGAACAACTCGACGCCCTTTTGCCGGCCACGCCAGGCTCAGCGCTCATCGCCACGAGCCGTCGAGTCCTCGGCATGCTGGATGGCGCCCTGCACATCGCCCTCCGACCGCTCGCCAAAGAGGACGCGCATACTCTGCTGGCTCACATCGCGGGGCGCAGGCGGGTTGAGGACGAGTCGCACGCGATCGCGACGGTTGCGCAGGCGTGCGGATATCTGCCGCTGGCGTTGAGGATTGCCGGCGCCCGGCTGGTGAGCCATCCTCATTGGACGGTGGCCTACCTCGCCGACCGTCTCGCCGACGAACGACGTGTCTTGCACGAGTTGAACGCCGAGGACGAAACGCTCCGAGTAAGCCTGCAGCTGAGTTGGCGCGAGTTGCTGGCCGAGGATGACCCGATCCCCGTCCTCGCCACCCGCGTCTTCATCGCACTAGGCACGGTTCGGTTACCAAGCTTTTCATTGGGCCTAGTCGCGGCCCTGGCCGGAGCGGCACCCGAGCCCATCGAACTCGCACTGGACCGGCTCGTTGAGGTTCGACTGGTGGAGCGGGACCACGGCCGCTTCCAGATGCACGACCTCGTGCGCCAGTTCGCAGCCGAGCTGGCGGCGGATGATCCGGCCCGACAGGAACGGCTGCGTACCGCGCTGACGTGGTACGCGTCGGCGGCGGACCAGGTCGGTCGCCTGATGCGAGGCACGATCCGAGCCACGGACCGACCGCAAACGGACCCACTGAGCGAAGTCACGGACGCTACGGCGGCCGGTGCCTGGCTCGACGGCGAGTGCGCGAACCTCGTCGCCCTGGCCAGGCAGGCCCTTCTTGATAGCCGTGCGGTTAGTCGCCTCGCCGCTGAGCTCGTACTCGCTCTCTACCCCGCCATCCTCATGCGGGGCCATGCGTACGAATGGGAGGTGCTTTGCCGGCTTGTTGTGGACGCCGCCGATCGAGTCGAGGACACGAGACTCGTCGCCAACGCATTGACCAGACTTTCGGTAACGTTGGCGATCCAGCGCCGTGTTGACGAGGCACTCGAGTGTCTGGAGCGGGGGTTGAAACTTCACCGGCTCAGCGGTGACCGGTCGGGAGAGGCCTCCGCGCTCGAGACTGCGGGCATGGTCCACGCTCGCGTCGGGCGCGCTGAGGAGGCGCTTCCGTATTTCGAGCATTCGTTGCGCCTACGCGAAGAACTCGGGGATCGATACGCGGAGGGGATCACTTTGAGCAACGCCGCTGAGGCGTACCACCGTCTCGGGCGCGGCCACGAGGCATTGGGGTACCTCGAACGCAGCCTGCAGATCCGCCGCGAATTCGGCGATCTGGCGGGAGAGGCAATCACGCTGTTGAACATGGGCGAGGTGTTGGCGAAGCTCGAGATGAGTTCCGACGCTCTCGGCATGGCACATGCAGCTACCGAAAGCGCCCGCAAGGCCGGCGACCGGCAAAGCGAACGCCGCTCCCTGGACTTACGCGCACGAATACGGATAACCGCCGGGGATATCGACGCGGCGTTGATGGACTGTGAGGCCGTGCTGCAGCTAACTGTGTCACCAGAGAATGCTGGCGATCTCAGTGAACTCATCAGCACCCTTGAATCGGTGGGACAGCACGAGATTGCCGGCCGGATGCGCCGCCGGGCCGTACGAGCTGGATCATCCGGCTAATCGACGCGGGCAACCGGACGGCTTTGCGCCCACCGCCCCTCGTACGCCGACCGGCGGCGTGCCCATTGCAGTCGCTCGATGCATCACCGATGCGAAACGGATGCACGCCCTCCCTATGGTGATGGTCGACGAAGTCGCAGATGCACTTCGCCCTGTTGGGGCTCTCGTCCACCCACTAGAGGGAGTGATCCATGAGGTCGAGATGGGCGCTGGCCGTCGTGACGGGTGTCGCCGCGGCCACGGTCGTAGCGGGTTCCGCGTACGCCGAACCGGTCAAACCATTCGGTCCGTACGGCCCGGCACCGGCTGGCTCGCACGTCAGGGTCAGCGACGGCGACCTGACCATTACCAGCCCTCGGGCCGACGGCGGTATGAGCGTCACGATCTACCGTGCGGCTTCTGGCGTCAGCGGTGCGACGCTGCTGCGTGACTTCGCGGCGGCCAATCTGGTATCAGCGTCGATGGCCGCCGAGGCGACCAGCGAAGCCGTCGTTCTCGTCGACCCCACCCCAGGGTATCCCGTCACCACGTGCATGGTCAGCAGTGGAGCGGCCTACCTGGGCAACCCAAGCTGCACGATCAAGTACCGGTGGCGCACCCAGAGCGGACGCGGCAATCCGCTCGTGTACTTCCGCGACCACACGCCATCGCAGTGGCCGGTACACAGCTCGGCGACGAAGTGGAACACGGCCAATCCCGCGCCCAACTACATCGACGTTGGCTGGACAGCCGGAAGCTGCCCGTGGCCGAGCTGGTGCGTCGACGTATGGAACGCCTACTACACCGGTAGTTGGTTGGGATTGACCCACTTCGAGATCGACTCCAGCGGGTACTTCATCAACGGGGGCGTTGTAGTTCACCTCAACGACCGGACAACCGGCACTTCAACGAAACGCGCCATCGCCGCATGCCACGAGATGGGACACGCCCTCGGCGTCGGTCACAGCATCAACAAAGGAAGCTGCATGTGGAGCATCGAGTACGGCACTCTACCGGCGCCGACGTCCAACACCAACCCCAGCGTGCAGGACTTCACCCTTCTCCGATTGGTGTATCCCTAGCACAGGGGCGTCATGATCTTTCCGAGTCCGGACGCTCGTCGCCGCCGCCGGCCGGCGGGATCATCGATGCCTGATGTGGTCGATCGGTCCGGCTGTGATGTGGGACGGCGGAGATGCCGGTCGGCGATGGCGTGGGGAATCGACCGGGGTTGGTCAGCCCGGTTCCTTGACGCCGGCCTTTCGCCTGGTCCTCATCCACGGGCCCCGGCGCGGCGAGGCTGTCGGCCCTCGCTGGGCGGGGTACCTCCACGGCACTGTGACCGCAGCGGGGAGAAACACATTGCCCACACTGCCGATGGCCGACCAGAAACAGTCCAAGGCACCGTCGACGTAGCGCCGCTCAGGATCGGGTTGCGAGACCACGGTCCGATGATCGCCGTGACTTCTCCTAATCCGCCCGGCTCGGCACCGCTCGTCCGATGTGTACGAGCGGTGCCGTGACGCCTCACAAAGAAGTAGCCGCTATCGCGGACCCAAGATAAGCGCATGCGATGTGCGCCTAGAGACTGTCGCGGGGTTCCCGGGTCACGACTTCGCGCCGTTGGCGGCCTCCGATGACCAGCGCGACGACGAGGCCGATCGCGCCAACTGCCATCAGAATCCAGCCGACGAGATCCATATCGACCGCACCCATGCTGGGAACGTCAACGCTCAGATCGAGGGCGAATGCAAGAATCGCTCCGACCGCGATCAAAAATATGCTCACGCCGATACCCATGACGCCTCCTTCGGGACAGTCTTTCGCCGACTGGGTATACCCAGGTTCGCGGCTAGGCAACCCGGCACCGCCGCCGAACCTTTACCGCAAGGACCCGAATTTCGGCGTACCTCGGCTAATCACGGCGTCGAGCCAACTTCGTGCGGCGCACGCTGAGCCGGGTGATCAAGGGAATCCCGGCGCTGGGCGGCGCGAACCTAAAGGGCACGGCGCGCCTAACCATGATCATTACTGGCCTATGCGTCCGTCGATCCGTTCGCGCAACAGGTCGACGTGACCCATGTGGCGGGCGTACTCCTCGATCATTCCGACCAATACCTCGCGCAGCGACATCGGCCCGCCACCGCTTCCATGCTGATTCAAGGGATCGTTGCCTGCGATGTCGAGACTGGGCGCATCGGCCACGAACCGCGTCGCGAAGTCCACCTCCGCACGCCATGCGTCCCACGCCTCCGCAACCACGTGGGGGTCGGGAACAGCACCATCGAAATCACCGTCACGGTCGGCATCGGAGCAGAACAGCCGGGGCACGTCCTGCCCCGCCATCATTACCCGGAACGCCGCACGCTCCATCTCGGCCAGGTGTCGCACCAGCCCCAGCAGCGACATCGTCGACGGCTCGACGGAACGCCGCGCCATAGCCTCCGCATCAAGACCTGAGCATTTCATCTCCAATGTCAGGCGTTGACAGCGCAGGGATTCGACCAACGTTGTGCGCTCATCGCCCAACCTTGGTCCGTTCTCACGCGGGTCGTCGTCAGACGGTTTGCCGTCCGCGGTGAACATGTCGGCTCTTCGCGTCGTGGCCATGGCGCAATCATCGGCAAAGGCCATGGCGGCGGACAAGGGATTAACGACACCTGCACTGAGGTGCCGATCGAGATCAGCTCGAGGCCTTGAGGTATTTCAGCACAGCTAAGACACGTCGGTGGTTGTTCGGCGTCTCATGGAGATCAAATTTCTAGAGGATCTGCCGGACGTGTGCCTCGAGCGTCTTGGAGCTGACGAACAGCTCCTGGGCGATGGCGACGTTATTACCGGCGGCCACTGGCGATCAACTAACGACCATTCGCCCCTTGATCGCGGAGAGGAGTGGGGGCGCGAGCGGCCGCGCGAGCGGGGGCCACGGGGTCGCGCCATGCCTCGCGCCACGGGTCCCGGACCGGACTCACGATCGAGCTGTGATCACCGCCAAGTCGCGCAACGCGAACTGGTGATGGGCCCAGGCGTCGAAGAACAGCACGTGCAGGCACTCGACCGCCGTCCGGTTTCCCGCCGGCGGCCACCCGGCCGCCGGGTTGGTGTCACGGACCCTGTCCAGGTCGTCTTGGGTCACGTCGGCCAGGTACTCGCGCAGGCCGTCCAGACGCTGCGCGTGCACCCGCACCACGTCCTCGAAGCCAGGGTCGGCCTGCGGGTCGATGCCGTAGGAGGCGCCGTCGCGCACCGGCACGCTCGAGGAAGGCGGTCGCCCCTGCGTGCCTGACCTCCGGTCGACCGCTGCCCGGTCGGACGTACGGAGCGATCGCCATGTCGAGGACGGCCTGGTTCTGCGCCGTCGGAATGGCGGCGAGCACCTCGGCGATCTCGGCCAGGGCCTCCTCATCGGTGACGCGTTCGACCTGCACGACGCCAGCGGCGATGCCGTTGATCTGCGCGGCAGCCACGCACACGCGATCGGATCGGGCCATGTCGCGACCGTACGCCGTCGCCTGCCGGGTAGACCGGCTGCGGCGCCGAGCAGGGCCTAGCCGCCGGGTCGCGTATGGCCGGTCCCGAGCCGCACCTGTGCCTTGCCGTTCGTCAGAAGAAGAAGCCGGCGATGTCGATGAATAGATGGACGCTGCCGGCCGCGTCGAAGATCCTGACATCGCCGTTGTCGTCGAGTGGAACGGTGATCTGGTTGGAGATGGAAGTCCGGCGCTCGACGTGGATGCTTGAGCCGTTGGGTGGGCTGGCCAGGTCGGCACGGTAGGCGGTCAGGTAGGAGCTGGCTGTGCCCTCGGTGACGCTGAGGTTGGCGACGATGGCGATGGCGCCGACCCACTGTGAAGCTACAGGTCTCGCGGCTGCACCACCGGGGCCGCGATCCTCACGGCACTACGGTCTGGTCAGGACGGGCGCCGGTTGCCGCGCGACGGCGAGTCGCACTATGTTGCCGCGCACGGCGACGGGGCCGAGCGCAAGCAGCCCGCCGATCCACACGTCAGCCGGGAAGCGCGCCTAGACCGGCGAGGAACGCGAGGCGCTCGTCCGGGGTGAGCGACGAGTACGGTGCCGCGTCGCGGCGGTTGGTCTCCGCTTCGATGGCCTCGCGCTCGGCACCCGCGGGCAGCTGCCTGATGGTCGTACTGGTGAGTCCGGCTGCTTGCCACGCCGTGGCGTGTGCATCCTGCCGGTGGTATCGCAGCACCGACAGCCGGGAGTGCAGGAGCAGCCCAGCCGAAGCGTCAAGGGGTTCGTACGGCGGGGCCATCGTTGTGTAGGCCTTTCCCCCTGTCGCTAGCCCAGTCTGGACCAGGCGTCCTGCCAGGTCGCCAAGCTCGGCTAGACTGCCCTTCCGTTCGGCCCAAAGCTCGTCGGATACGGTCGCGATGACGTTGTTCATCTGGGTCAACATCATCCGGCCGCGTTCGCTGGCTTGGACGGTGTCATCGCCAGCTCGCTCGACCAGCCCTGCTGCCCGCAGCGCCTCGACGTCGCGCTGGACGTCCGCGGGGTCGCGGTAGCGATAGATTGCGGCGAGTCCCTCGCCGGTGACCGGCCGTGCCAGCAGCGCGGTGCGGAGTTGGCCGAGCATGCGCATCGCGTCGGCTGGAGCGGCGGACGGTACGGACGAGCCTGCAGCACGGGCGATCGCCAGGTTCACCGCCGCGAGAGTCAGCCGTTCGATGACGGGAGCAACGAATGACGCATAACGGTCGGGCGCAATGTCGACAAGGTCAGCCACGACCAGACCGTAGCAACTTCCGGCGATGCTTCCCGCGCTCGGCATGTTAATCACTGGAAAACTCGTGGCCGCCCGCAGAAGGGCGCAACGCCCGCGCCACCGCGGAGCAGTGCATTGGTCCCCAATGCCATCCGGCGGGGGTTCTGGGTTCAGCGGCCCCCACGCGCCACTGGAGCCCATGGTCCCGGGCCGCTGAAAACAATGTGACGCAGCAACTCACTCAGGCCGACCACGCAGACCCCCAGCCTCGGCGTCGACCTCGACGTTGCTGTGGGCTGAACCCACCACCTCGACCAAATGCTCCCGATCGGGACGGGCGATTCGAGCAAGATCCTTTCGTGCCCACCGGGTGGACCCGGATCGGCTCAGGTGGGTCTCCGCGTCGCCCAGGTCCTCCCTGTCGGGCCACACCCTGCCCAGTCAAGGTCGAGCAACCCATCGACGAACGACTTCGACAACCGCGCGACTCGCCGCACATCAAGCAGAAGAGTATGTCCCGAGTCAGCAAATTTGGAAATATTGGACAGTCGTGGGATTTGCTGGTTCGGGCGGGCTCGCTAACCTCCGCGACATGGTGATCAGCACCGGCGGGCCGACAGCCCCTGCGCCCAGTCCTTCCGCGTTGTCACCGACTCTGATGCTCACTCGCGTGAGTCGGGCCGTCTGGTTCGCGCTGCTGGGCGCGGCCTTCCAACTGCATTGGGTGTTGACCGACCCGAGCTTCCAGGTGTCCGCGAACCAGGACCACTGGGTTAACGTGATTGCCTTTAGCACCGTGATTGCCGGTCTCGCGGTCGCCTTGCTGGTGTTTGCCCGCCTGGTTGACAGCCGGGTGGTCATGCGGGTGTCGGTTGTCGCGGCTGCAGGCGCTGGCCTGGGCAGCGCCGCCAACATCGTCGAAGATGGCCTGCACCAAGACTGGGCGTTCTTCGTCTTCATTCTAGGCTCGGCCATCCTCGATCTTGGCCTGCTGACCCTCACCGTCGTGTTCGTCGTCGTTGGTCGAGGTCGCCAGCGATTGCTCGCTTTCATCCCGGCGGGCACACTGGCCGGAATTATTCTGTATGTGGTCGCGGGCGGTCCGATTCTGCTCGCCACATGGCTCGCCGCCGGCGCCATCGCTCTCGCCACCTCGACTCGCCCTGCGGCACGCGCGGCACCCGAGTCTTCTTGATCTAGTTGGCGAGCTTGCCTGCGCTGGCCCATCCCGTTGACGAGTCCTGTCGTCGAACCGGAACGTAGGGCCTAGCCCTAGCCGATTGCATGTGGCACATGCGTGTGCCCAGATCCTGCGGAACGACTGTGATACGCCGGCGTGGGCTGATCGGGCAGAGTGCCACCTGCTCAGCTGGCGCGGCCTCAAGACGGCATGTCCCGTCCCCGGCCGGCTGTGTCCGTCGTGCGTCCGATTGCGCGGTCGGATGCGCTGGCTCCACGGGCCTAACTCGCGAGCAAGGGAAGTCCGGCAAAGACGGCGACAACCAATGCGGCCGCGCCGGCGCGGACCAGCCAGCCGATTCCGGCACCGGCTGGGGAGCCAGATGGCGGTACGCGTGGTGATGCCGAGCTGCCCCCGTTCGTTGGCTCGCCGTAGCCGCCGGCCGACGAGGATGGCAGTTGCAACTGCCCCACCCGCAATGCCAACCGCCACCGCCGTGCCCACGATCGCGACCAGTATCGCGATGATACTCCTATCCTCGTCGGGCAGTTACATCGGCGATTGTCGCACAGTGCGACGAGTCCGGCGGAGTCCCATGTGGACAACGTTGGTAGGGGACTCGAGAGTGGACTAACCCATAGCAGCACATTGATCCGAGATAGCTGCGCAGAGCGCAGCGGTTAGGCGGTGGTCGCGTGCGATGAGGGCAACGACGGTGCCTGCGGCGAGGGCGGACAGGGCCGCGAGTTACGCGATGGTATTACATCCGATCATTGCGGTGACCCTTCGGTGATGTGCTGGTGGCAGTGGGCGTAGAGGGCGTCGTAGACGAATAAGGCGCGGTGCAGGAGCTGTTGGTCATCTGACTCCACAAGCGCCCCGGCGTCCCCAATGGCGCGGAGGGCGGCGCCGAAGGGGTGGGAGTGGACCTCGGACCCGATGTCGGCGGCGTGCACGATGCGGGCCAACTCGGCCAGTGCACGGTCGTGACCGAGCTGGTAGGCGTCGATGAGGGTTTCGAAGGTGCACCAATGACTGCCATCGCGGTGTATGCGGTGGCTGTAGGTGGCATCCTTGGCGTCGAAGGAATAGCCGCCGTCGCGCTCGGCCACCGCCAGGACGTCTTGTGCAGGAACATAGACAATTTCGGCGTCGGGATCGACAAAACGCTTGATGAGCCAGGGGCAGGCGATCCGATCGACCTTAGGTCGTTGGCGGGTAACCCACTTCATCTTTCGCTCCTCGCAGGCTGTCGCGGGTGTCGGCCAAAGGGCTGTACTGATGCTCGCATTTCCCGCGTGCTTGGGCGAAGTCTCCGCGGCTGTTGCTGCGCGGAGCCCTCTCGCGGCGGAAGAGTCCCGCCACGTGTTGGTCTCCTGAAACGGAACGCGCCGGCGGCGCAGCTCCCGACGGAGGCGGAAGCTGTACGGGCACCGCGGCCGGGTGTTAACCACTTGCGCGTCGTTCACGCTCCCGACCGTAGGCGTACGTCCGCACTCGGGAATCGGAGCTAATTCCTATCTTTGCCCGGCCACGCCATCCGGCCGCTGGCCACCACCGCACCGCGGCCGCCGATGTCGTCGCGCAGCCGATGCGAAAGCTCAGTGCGTGAGCGAACACCACGCTTTGCGTAGATGCGGTCAGGTGCGCCGCCACCGTCTTCGTACTCAGGAGCAGTCGACCGGCGACCTCACGGTTGGTCAGGCCTGCGGCGGCGAACTCTGCCACACGTCGCCCAGTCGGCGTCGGGTCGCCCGTAGGCACGCGGCCGCCGATCCGAGCGAGCTTCGCGGCGGCCTTGGTCGTCCACAGAGGAGCGCCGAGTCCGTCGAAGATAATCAGCGCCTGCTGTAGCGTGTCCCGGCTGGATCGCTTCTGCTTCGCCCGACGCATGACGACCGCCAAGCGCCAGAAGTGTCCGCGCACGCTCAAACGGCCAGCGCAGACGATCGTGCTCGGCCTGTGATCGCTCCAGCACCTCCTGCGCGCTCGCCAGGCCGTCGTGGGCCGCCAGCAGCAAGCCGCGCGCCCGGGCCGAAGTTGCCAGCGCGAACGGTCGATCCAACGCCTGGCCACGGTCGGCGAGGTCGTCGGCGAGCGCCGCCGCCCCGTCCAGCTCGCCCAACTCCACCATCGCGTCCAGGTCGCACCCAGACCAAGATCATCCGAGTCAAGTGAATACGAGCATCACGAGTCGCGCGTTGCGGGAGATCATGTCTCGACCCCCGCGAGGTGGTGCACAACAACGGTCGACCCTATGCGGAGGTCGCAACCGCCCTAACCGATCGGCCCGATCTCAAGGCAACGCCAAGCTTTGGCTGACTGTCTCGCAAGCTGGCTTCGCCCCGATACGCCCCCGAATGGCGAGCGAGCATGGGATTCAGTGAGACACGTTGAGACTGCCGCGATAGCCGATGGGCGGCGTTCGCGCTGGTCATGGCCCTGTTTGCGGAGGGCCAGGGATTCGAACCCTGGAGGAGTGTCACCACCCCTAGCGGTTTTCAAGACCGAGATCTACGACGCTCTGAACTGGACGGATGGCTCGTGGACCCGGTTCGCTGCCGCGTATTTGCCGTAGCGACGTACGGGCCACGCGGTCAGGCGGCGTGTCCAGCTTGGGCGGCATGGGCGATGGCTCGGCGGAGAGCTGAGAGTGGGATTGTCGTGTCGTCCTCTGTTTCGGCAAGTCCGAGTTCTATCCACTCCCGGATCATCGCCGAGAACGACAGACCCGCGCTTGCGGCGGCCGCCCGCACCTGCTGGTCCAGGCTCACTGGCAGGCGCACGCCGCGCATGACCATCGGCTCGGACTCGGGTGGCGCCGCCAGCTCGGCCAGCTCGTCGAGGTACTCGACCTGTCCTGCCGCGAACGCGCGGAAGGAGGCTGAGCAGGCCGCGTTGGCGGTCGACGTGAACTCATAGGCGGCCCGGACGGGTGTTAGCGCACCCGCTCCCCGGGCCTTGATCAGGAAGCGAGTCCTGACCCATGCCCATTCAACAGCAACCCGCTCTACCCGAGGACAGGTGGAATGCCCGCCGCCAAGAGTGGATCAACCCGTCGGCGTGGGAGCGCCCAGACATGCGCATGGCGCTGGCCGCGCGCGATATCGGGACCGTCTATCGGCTCCT
>JAXIPB010000149.1:0-13763 GCA_045403155.1 Micromonosporaceae bacterium | reverse complement strand
GAGATCATGTATCACGTGGGCCGCCCCGGCGAGGACGGCTTCACCGAGCGGGTGCTGGCCAGCTGGGGGGTGGACGGCCACAACTCGCACACCAACGTCTGCTCCAGCGGCGCGCGGGCCGGCTATCACTTCTGGACCGGGATCGACCGGCCCAGCCCCGATCACGCCAACGCCGACGTGATTCTGCTGATCAGCTCGCATCTGGAGGCCGGTCACTACTTCAACCCGCACGCGCAGCGGGTGATGGAGGCCAAGCAGCGCGGCGCCAAGCTGATCGTTTTCGACACCCGGCTGTCCAACACCGCCACCCACGCCGACTTCTGGCTCGCCCCGCACCCCGGCTCGGAGCCGGCGATCCTGCTGGCGATCGCGGCGCACCTGCTGCGCACCGGCCGGCACGACCGCGACTTCATGCGCCGCTGGTGGAACTGGGCCGAGTACCTGGCCGCCGAGCACCCCGACCGGCCGCTGGTGTTCGAGGAGTTCGAGGCCGTGCTCGGCGACCAGTACGCGGGGTACACGTTCGAGTTCGCCGAACGGGAGTCCGGCGTCGACGCGGACACCATCGCGCAGATCGCCGAACTAGTTGCCGGCGCCGGGACCCGGCTGTCCACCCACACCTGGCGCTCGGCCAGCGCCGGCAACCTCGGCGGCTGGCAGGTCGCCCGGACACTGTTCCTCCTCAACGCCATGCTCGGCGCGGTGGCCACGCCGGGCGGCACCTACCCCAACGCGTGGAACAAGTTCGTCCCCAGGCCGATCTACACGCCGCCGCACCCGGCCGTCTGGAACGAGCTGACCTGGCACTGGAGTACCCGCTTGCGCTCAACGAGCTGTCGTTCCTGCTTCCACACTTCCTCAAGGAGGGACGCGGGCGGCTCGACGTCTACTTCACCCGCGTCTACAACCCGGTGTGGACCAACCCGGACGGATTGAGCTGGCTTGAGGTGCTCTCAGACGAGGCCATGGTCGGCCTGCACGTCGCGCTGACCCCGACGTGGAGCGAGACCGCGTTCCTGGCCGACTACGTGCTGCCGATGGGTCTCGGCTCGGAGCGGCACGACCTGCACTCCTATGAGCAGTACGACGGCCAGTGGGTGGCCTTCCGGCAACCGGTGCTGCGCGCGGCGCGCGAACGGCTCGGCCAGCAGGTGACCGACACCCGTGAGGTCAACCCGGGTGAAGTCTGGGAGGAGAACGAGTTCTGGATCGAACTGTCCTGGCGCATCGATCCCGACGGGAGTCTGGGTATCCGCAAGTACCACGAGTCTAAGCAGGACCCCGGCACCAAGCTGTCCGTCGACGAGTACTACGGCTGGATCTTCGAGCATTCGGTGCCAGGACTGCCGGAGGCCGCGGCCGCCGAAGGGCTGACCCCGCTCGCCTACATGCGGCGCTATGGCGCGTTCGAGGTGCGTAAGGGTGTCGGCCCGGTGCACGAGGAGCCGGTGCCGGCCGACGAGCTCGTCGACACCGGCGAGGACGAATACGGCCGGGTGTACACCCGAGCCGCCGCGCCGGCGCCGGCGAACATCGTGCCGATGGGCGCGCCGGAGCCGGACGAGCAGGGGCGCCGGCCGGTCGGCGTACGCGTCGAAGGCTCGATCCGTCGTGGCTTTCCCACGCCCAGCGGCAAGCTCGAGTTCTACTCCCGGACTCTGGCCGCCTGGGGCTGGCGCGAGCAGGCGGTGCCCGGCTACCAACGCAGCCACGTGCACCCCGACGCGATGGAGCCCGACCAGCTCGTCCTCATCTCAACGTTCCGCCTACCAACGCAGATCCACACCCGCGGCGGCAACGCCAAATGGCTCGACGAGCTGGCCCATACAAATCCACTGTGGATCCACCCGCGTGACAGTGAGCGCATCGATGTCGGCAATGGCGATCTGGTCCGGGTGGAGACCGAGATCGGTGCCTTCGTGGTCAAGGCCTGGGTCACCGAAGGCATCCGACCCGGGGTCGTGGCGTGCAGCCATCACATGGGCCGGTGGCGGCTCGCCGGAACGGAGCACGGCCAGCGGCAGGTGATGGCCACCGTCGACCTGAGCCGCATGGACGGCCAGTGGCGGATGACCCGGGTCAGCGGGGTCGCACCCTATGAGTCCAGTGACCCGGATACCGCTCGGATCTGGTGGAGCGAGGTCGGTGTTCATCAGAACCTCACCTTCCCGGTGCATCCGGACCCGATCTCCGGTCAGCACTGCTGGCACCAGGCGGTGCGGGTGCGCAAGGCCGGACCCGGCGAGGCGTACGGCGACATCACCGTCGATACCGCAAAGGCGCACGAGGTCTACCGTCGCTGGCTGGCGCTGACCCGGGCGGCGGACAAGCATTCCCCCGACGGCACGCGCCGGCCGTACTGGCTAATGCGTCCGCTCAAACCGGCCAAGACGCTGTTCGCGCTCCCGGCGAACCAGCAGACCGATGCCAGCCCGGGCTCGCAGTGACGGCGCCCCGACTGACCGTGGAACCGCGAGTGTCGGCCCGAGCCGGTGCGCGAGCGGAGCTACTCCGCGCCCTAGGCGTGCTGGCCGAACCGCCCGCCACGACCCACGCCCGGCTAGCCGAGCTCACCGGCCTTCCCGCGCCCAGCGGCGCGGACTGGACCGAGGCGTTCGTCGTGCAACTCGTGCCGCACGCCGCGATCTACGTCGGCGCCGAGGGCATGCTCGGCGGGGAGGCCGCCGACCGGGTCGCCGGCTTCTGGCGGGCGCTGCGGCTGCCCGTACCGGCCGAACCGGACCATGTGACCGCGCTGCTCGGCCTGTACGCATCACTGGCCGACGCGGAACAGCATGAGCCCCCCGGGCCTGGCCGGACGCTGCGCCGCCAGGCCCGCGCCGCACTGCTGCACGAGCACCTGCTCAGTTGGCTCCCGGCGTACACGCACGCCATGGCCGACGCCGGCCCGACGCCGTACGCCGCCTGGGCGCGCCTGCTCCGCGAGGCGCTGCTGGCCGAAGCCGCCGACGTGGGTATTCCAGAACGCCTGCCCCTGCATCTGCGGGAGGTGCCGCCACTGGCCGCCGACCGCGGCCTGGACGATCTCCTAGCCGGCCTGCTCGCTCCCGCACGCAGCGGTGTCGTCCTCACCCGCGCCCACCTGGCCACGGCCGCCCGGCGGCGCGGGTTGGGGCTGCGCCTGGGCAACCGGCGGGCAGTCCTGCGTTCCCTCATCGAGCAGGACCCGACCGCGTCCCTGGCTGCGTTGGCCGAGCAGGCGCAGGCATGGCGGGTCAGACACCGCGACGATCTATCGACGATCGGCCCGGCCGCCGGACACTGGGCCGATCGCGCGGCCGCAACCGCCGACCTGCTCATCGCCGCCGCCGGCCAGACCCAGGCCCAGTCAATGCCCGCAACAACACCGAAGGAGCACAGATGACCATCGAAGTCGGCACGCAGTCGACGCCGGGGACAGCCCCGGTCGCCTCCCTGCCGGTGCCATCAACGGAAGAAATGCCCCCGGGCAGTCTGACCGAGCAGGACGTGCGCCGTATCGTCCGTGAGGAGGTGGAGCGGGCCTTCGCCAAGGACCCGGCCTCGCGCCGCGCCGCCCTGGTCGCGTCGAAGGGAACCCTCGACTGGGCGTACCCACCCCTCATTCTTGGCACCGCGGCAGCCGCGGCCGGCATGCGCACATCGCTGTTCTTCACCTTCTACGGGCTCAACATCATCCACAAGGACTACGCCCGCAAGCTCAAGGTCGATCCGGTGGGCAACCCGGCGATGCCGATGCCGGTGCCCATGCCCGACCTGGTGACGGCGATGCCGGGCATGGTGTCACTGTCGACCAAGATGATGAAGTCGAAGTTTGCACGCCACAACGTCGCCACGATCGGCACCCTGCTCGACTCCGCCCGCGAACTCGGCGTCCGGCTCATCGCCTGCCAGATGACCATCGACGTCTTCGGCTACTCCGAGAACGACTTCCTCGACGGAGTCGAGTTCGCCGGAGCGGCCGCATTCATGTCCGAGGCCCGCAAGGCCCACGTGACGATGTTCATCTAGGAGGTTGACGATGACGACCGACATCCATGTCGACGAGGTGGTCGACGCCCGCAACCTGATGTGCCCCATGCCCGTCCTGGCCACCACCAAGGCGATACGCCGGCTCGAACCGAACCAGGTGCTCAAGGTGCTTGCCACCGACCGCGGGGCGCTGTCGGACATCCCGGCGTGGGTTGAGGACACCGGCAACGAGCTGCTCTACTCCGGCACTGAGGAGGGCGCCCTAGTCTTTCTCATCCGCAAGACCGCCGACGCCTGACCGCCACTTCACCCGGCTTGCCCACGACTCTGCCATGGGCGGTGTCCAACGAGGATCGTTAGCGTCTACCGGAGGGTTGTGCGTGGAAGGGACACCGCCGTTGTGCGGTTGCCAATGCTGTACGCGGGTGAGCCCCAGCTGTCGGCCTGACCCTAGCGCTGTGGCAACCAGTCCGAGGACGGCCCCGGCGCTGCAGCACGGCGCGACGGTCGAGCCGTACGCACCTGGGCGGATCGCTAACTTGTCCTTTGTGGACGTCAGGTTTGTGCACAGACCGTGGTCCAGGTCGTTACGTGGTCGGTGCTGCGGGAAATGCTACGCCCGTCTACAGACGCATTGAGGACGCCGTCGTGCGCCGTCGTGCGCCCGATCGGAGGTCCGGGCCGCAGCTATGAGCGCTTCCATATCGCGATCGTCGACGGCGCCGGCCAGTCGCCAATGGCGCGGGGCGCTAGGGGGAAGGTCGATCAGCGGCTCGAGGTCGCCGTGGGCCATTGGACCCTGAGGACCGCAGAGGAAGGGACCGCGACCGAGCGTCTTGGCCCGATCGTATGGCAGGGCTACGGGCAAGGCGAAAGCTGGGGTGATCTCCATGCTCAGACCGGAGGACATTGCCGCGGGGCTGGATCTCAAGGCCGACAAGGACGACTCAACCAGGTCATAGAGGAACTTCGCACCGAGGCCAAAGAGCGGATCTCCGCGCCGGCCTCGTGCTGCTCGCAGAGCCCAGCGCGATGGTGGTGGAGGGCACCGTAATCACCCTGGACGATCCGCGCGCCCTGGAGGAGTACACGTGGGGCCCGAGCGTTGGCATCTTCGTGGAGGTGCACGTACGCAACCCGCGCGCCCTCAGCGGCGTCATCTCCGAGGCCGACGCAGAGCTGTGAACGACGGCGCGGCGGAGGGCCCGACACAACGACCTGCAGGTACTGGCCGACCGTCTCGGCTGGGCCGTCGCCAGCGGCATGGCCGGGTAGGAGCCTGAGCTCGGCATGGGCATGAACGGCAACGGCAACGGCATGGGCGCGGGTGCTCGGTATGGCGCGTGCCTGGACCTGGCCAACCTGCCCGCGAAGGGGACGTTGACCGAGGCTCAGCAGACCACCCTGGCGGCGATGACGCAGGAGGAGAAGCTCGGCCCCGATCTGTACGTCGCGTTCGGGGCCACCTACGACGCGGTGGTGTTTGACCGCATCGCGGTCTCGGAGACCCAGCACCTGAGCGTGGTGCGGACCCTGCTCGACCGCTACGGCCTGGCCGACCCGACGTCCGGGAAGGCCGCCGGGCAGTTCAGCGACCCGGCCGTGCAGGCGACGTATGACCGGCTGCTGGCGCAGGGTCAGGCCAACGAGGCCGCCGCGCTGCAGGCGGGCCAGACGGTCGAGCAGACCGACATCGACGACCTGAAGGCTGCATAGGAGGGGCTCGCCGCAGCGGACGTGCGGCAGGTGTATGAGCACCTGCTGGCCGCCTCGCAGCACCACCTCACCGCCTTCCAGCGGTAGCCGGTGGATCCAACCGCAGCATACCCTAGGGGGTATGCGGGGGCTTGGTGATTTGGCCGAATGAGAGGGGGTCGAGATGTCGTACGGGATGACGGTGCGGGTGCCTGCGGCGTATGTGCCGACAGTGGAGCGGGTCCGCGAGGCGTTGAAGGATCAGGGGTTCGGTGTGCTCACCGAGATCGATGTGCGGGCCACGTTGCGGCAGAAGCTGGGCGCCGAGATGGAGGAGTACGTGATTCTGGGTGCCTGCAATCCGCCGTTGGCGAAGCGGGCGCTGGATGCCGATCGGGACATCGGCCTATTGCTGCCGTGCAATGTGGTGGTGCGGGCCGATGGGCCGGACGCGACGCTGGTGCAGGCGCTTGATCCGCAGGTGATGGTTGAGGTGACCGGCCGGGCGGAGCTGAAGGCGGTCGCCGACGAGGCGACGGCGCGGCTGCGGGCGGCGCTGGACATGCTCACCGCCTGACCGGTGCGGGCCCGGCCACGGGCAGCCGCAGGGTGATGGCCGTGCCGCCGCTGGCTGGGGATTTGGCGGTGACGGTGCCGCCGTGGGCGGAGACCAGCTCGCGTACGACCGCGAGGCCGATGCCGGAGCCGGCGACGGCGTGCGCGTGCTGCCCGCGCCAGAGCCGGTCGAAGACGTGCGGGAGTTCGTCGGCGGGGATGCCGGGTCCGGTGTCGGCGATGTCGAGGAGCGCCGTTGTACCGCCGGTGTGGGCGTGGATACGCACCTGGTCGCCAGGTCGGCAGTAGCGGGCGGTGTTGGTGAGCAGGTTGGCGATGGCCTGGTGCAGCCGGTCCGGGTCGGCGCGTACGGGTACCGGTTGGGAGAGGTCGGCGTCGACGTGGAGGCCGGCGGCGTCCAGTTGTGTGTGTTGGGCGGCGAGGGCGCCTCGGGCGATGGCGGCGAGGTCGGTGTCGGTCGGGTGCAGGGACAGGGCGGCGGACTCGGCGGCGGAGAGGTCGGCCAGGTCCTGGACGACGCGGCTCAGTCGCAGGGTCTGGTCGTGCAGCATGCCCAGCCGTTCGGCGTCGGGTGGTCTGAGCCCGTCGCGGAGTTCTTCCAGCCCGGCCTGCAGCGCCGCCAGTGGTGTGCGCAGTTCGTGGGCGACGTCGGCGGCCAGGCTGCGGCGCACCTGTTCGGTGCGGACGACCTCGTCGGCCATGGCGTTGAAGGCGCTGGCCATCTCGCCGAGTTCGCCTGGTGCGTTCGGTTCGGCGCGGGCTGATCGGTGGCCGGCGGCGAATCGGCGGGCGGCCTCGGTCATGGTTGCCAGCGGTCGGGTGAGGCGGCGCACGACGTAGCCGGAGACGAGCAGGGCGGCGGCCAGCGCGACGGCCGCGGCGCCGATCACCCACGACCAGGCGACGGTGCGGCCGGTGCTGGCCGCGGTGGGGTAGGCCAGCCGGGCGGTGCCGACCTGGTGCCCGGACACGACGATCGGCGCCGTCACCAGCGCGCCGGTGGTGTCGGTGTGCATGCCGGGACCCATCCCTCGTCCCGGCCATACCATCGTCGCGTCGGCGTCGAGGACGACCAGCCGGGCTCCGGAGGCCTCGGCGATCGCCGACGCTGCACTCAGATCCGCGTCGGCCCAACCGTGCGCCTGCGTGTACGCGGTCGCTGCGGCGGTCGCGGTACGGTTGGCCGTCTGTTGCTGTTCTTCGCGCTGCGCATTGGCCAGGCCCTGGTTGGTGCCGACGAGCGCGGCCACCGTCAGGACCACCACGGACGACAGCGCGACCAGAAGGAACGCGGCCAGCAGCCGCCGTCCCAACGGGCTGCGCAATGAATCCAGTCACCGGTCACGCGACCACCCCAGTCGATACCCGACGGCGAGGATCGTCTGCACGATGCCAGCGCCGTCGGCACCAAGCCTGTGGCGCAGGTTCTTCACGTGCGAGTCGATGGTTCGTTCATATCCGGCGAACTCGTACCCGCGGACCCGGTTCACCAGCTCGTAGCGGGAGAACACGCGGCCGGGGGTGCCGGCCAGGGTCGTCAACAGGCCCCACTCGGTGGGCGTCAGCTCCAGCGGCTGGCCATCCAGCGTCGCCTGGTGACGGGCGTCGTCGATCCGCAGCCGGCCGCCGCCGAACGTATCGGCCGCTGGGCCGCTCGCGGCCGGGCTCCGGGCGCGGTGCAGCACCGCCTCCACCCGCAACACGAGTTCGGTCGGGCTGAACGGCTTGGTGACGTAGTCGTCGGCGCCGCGGCGCAGCCCGTCGATGCGATCGTCGACGTGGCTGCGAGCGGTGAGCACCACCACCGGTATGGTCCGGCCGTCGCGGGCTGCGGCGAGAACCTCGAGCCCATCGACGTCGGGCAGGCCCAGGTCGAGCACCACCAGCTCGATGCCGCCGGCGTTCAGCGCGCCGAGTGCCTCCGCGCCGGATCCGGTGGTCTGCACGGGGTGACCGGCCCGCTCGAGGTACCGGCGGACCAGCTCCCGCAGCTCCCGATCGTCCTCCACGACCAGCACCGCACCAGACACAGACACCTCCCTCCCCGGCTCGTCTCGACGATACCCACGGGGGTACTGCACCGGGGCGGGCCGAACGACCCGTCAATGGTTGACGACAGGCCCGGAGACCGCGCTATGGCTGGGCCGGACATATACCCCCCAGGGTATCTCATTGGTTGTCGCTGATGCGTGAGGTGGACCAGACGATGTTCGCCGCCGCCCATGGGGACGGCGCGGTCGTGATCGACGTTCGGGAACCGGGCGAGTACGTGGCCGGACATGTGCCCGGGGCGGACCTGGTGCCGTTGAGCCGCCTGGCATCTCTGGTTGACCAACTACCCCGCGGGGTGCCCGTCAATGTGATCTGCGCCAGGGGCAACCGCAGCCTCGCCGCGGCCGAATTCCTCGCCCACGCCGGGGTGGACGCCTGGTCGGTCGCCGGCGGCACGGGCGGCCTGGGCCCGGGCCGGCCGGCCCGTGGTCCACGGAATCGACGCGAACGCCTGATGAGGAGTCCCGCCATGGTCCACGTCCTGCCCATCGACACGCCCACCCTCGGCGACCGCAGCTACCTCGTCCACGACGGGCAGGTCGCGTTCGTGGTCGACCCACAGCGCGACATCGACCGGATCCTCGACCTCGCCGCGGCGCAGCGGGTGGTCATCACGCACGTGTTCGAGACGCACATCCACAACGACCACGTCTCCGGTGGGTATGCGTTGGCTGCCGCGACCGGTGCGGCGTATCACGTCAACGCTGACGACCCGGTGATGTTCGACCGGGTCGCGGTCGGTGACGGCGACGTGATCGTCGTGGGTGAGGCGATGCGGGCACGGGTGCTCGCCACGCCCGGCCATACCTTTACCCACCTGTCCTACGCGCTCGAGTCCGACGGCCAGCCGGTCGGTGTGTTCTCGGGCGGGTCGCTGCTGTACGGGTCGGTCGGCCGGCCGACCTGCTCGGCCCCGCCCACACCCATGCCCTGGTGCACCACCAGTACGCCTCGGCCCGCCGGCTGGCCAGCGAACTGCCCGGCACAGCCGGGGTTTACCCGACGCATGGCTTCGGCAGCTTCTGCTCGGCCACTCAGAGCGAGGCCAGCGCCTCCACCCTGGCCGAGGAGCAGCGCGTCAATCCGGCGCCGACCTGCGACGAACAGTCCTTTGTGGACGAGCTGCTCGCTGGTCTGGATGCCTGGCCGGCCTACTACGCGCACATGGGGCCAACCAATGCGACCGGCCCGGGTGCTCCGGATCTGTCCACACCGGACCGGGCCGACGCCGAGCAGCTGCGCAAGCGGCTCGCCGATGGGGAGTGGGTGGTCGACCTGCGGCACCGGGTCGCCTTCGCCGCCGGGCACCTGCCCGGCACGCTGAACTTCGCGTCGACGGCAGCTTCGCCACCTACCTGGGCTGGTTGATCCCATGGGGCACGCCGCTGACGCTGCTCGGCGAGACCGAAGGGCAGGTGGTGCAGGCCCAGCGGCAGCTGGTGCGCATCGGCATCGATCGGCCCGCCGCCCACGCCACCGGCACCCCGTCCCAGTGGGCCGGCGGCACCGAGCTGGGCACGGTGGCCCTGGCCACGTTCGCTGACCTGGTGCAGGTCCGCCATCACCGCCCGGTGGTGGCGCTCGACGTGCGGCGCGCCCTGGAGTGGGCGCAGGCACACCTCGAGGACGCGGTACACATCCAGCTGCACGAACTGCTCAACCGCCTCGACGACGTACCGGAGGGAGAGGTTTGGGTCCACTGTGGAGCCGGATACCGGGCTTCGATCGCCGCGTCGATCCTGGCCGCCGCGGGCCGGCGGGTCGTCAGTGTGGACGACGACTTCGAGCAGGCCCGGACCGACGGACAGCTCCGCGGCGCCCTGGCGACCCCCAGTGCACCGTGAATGCGAGCATCGTGCTGACCGTCGTGTTGGCGGTCGGTGTCGGCCTCAGTCTGGGGCTGCTCGGCGGCGGCGGCTCGATCCTGCTCATCGGGTTCACCGTGATGATGTTCGCCACCGCAATCGCGATGATCCGTCGCCGCCGGGTGCGGGACGACCTGCTGTCGGCATGTGATCTGCCGGTCGCCCGGTCATAGCCTTCGGGTTCCTTGTCGGCTCCGTCGCCGGGCTGGTCGGCGCCGGCGGTGGATTTCTCGTGGTGCCGGCGCTGGCCCTGCTTGGCGGGCTGGCGATGCCAGCCGCGGTCGGGACCTCCCTGCTGGTCATCGCGATGCAATCGCTCGCCGGCTTCGCCGGACATCTCGCCACGACCACCCTCCATTGGGGACTCGCGGGCGCCGTCACCGCGGCCGCCATCGGGGGCGCCCTGGCTGGTGCCCGGGTCGCCGGCCGGGTGCGCCCCGACGTGCTTCGACGAGCCTTCGGCTGGTTCGTGATGGCCATGGCAATTTTCGTGCTTGTCCAACAGGTGCCGGCCCACCAACGCACCAATCCACTGCTGTGGACGGTCCTTGCCGTCGCGGCGACCACGGTCGCCCTGGTCGCCGTGCGGCGCCGGAGAACGCTGTCCCGGTCGGCCGAGGCCGACGGTTCGATCACATCCGCTGGCCGCCGATACCCCCTGGCGTATCATGGTCACCGGTCGGTAGCGAAGGGGCGACACCATGAAGGTCGATGACAACGCAATGAGCGACGTGATCAAGCGGCTGCGCCGCGCCGAAGGTCAGATCCGCGGCGTCATCGCCATGCTTGAGGACGGCCGCGACTGCACCGAGGTGGTCACCCAACTCGCCGCGGTGTCGCGGGCACTCGACCGGGCCGGGTTCAAAATCATCGCCAGCGGACTGCAGCAGTGCGTCACCGCCCAGGCCAACGGCGACGACCGCAGCGTGGACATGGAGCAGATGGAGAAGCTCTTCCTGTCCCTCGCGTAAGCCGGCGGGGAGTGGCGAGCGTCGAGGCGCGGCGGTGTCAGGCGCCGCTTTCCTCCGCGGGTGTGTAGAGCAGCCGCAGGTGCTCGGCGTCGCCCAACAGGCGCAACCGATGCTGCAGCACCGGGTTCCCGGACGACTGGCTGGCGTGGGCGGCGATGGCCCGTCGCTGGCGGATCCGCGACACGCTCAACCGGGCATCGATGTCAGGCTGCGGCCGGCCCTGGAAGGCCGTGCCGTGCCGATCGTTGAGCAGGTTGGCGACGTGGTCGGGTATCACCCAGGCCAGCACCGGCAACCCGCTGGCGCGGGCGGCCGTTACGGCGGCCTCAGTGGCTTGCCGGTGGTCCGGATGTCCGGTGACGCCGGTGTCGTCGAACACCAGCAGATGGCTGGGCCGGACATCAGCGATCATCGTCTGGACGTGCTCGGCAAGTTCGTCGATGGATGTGTCGCCAAGGCGTCCATCCGGGTAGGCGAGCAACTCCACCTTGTCGATGCCGAGCACGGTGGCCGCGGCTTGCAGTTCGGCGGCGCGGATGCTGGCCAGATCGCCGGGGCGGTTGCCCAGGGTGGATGCTTCGCCGTGGGTGAAGCACAGCACGCTCGCCTCGATGCCGCAGGCGGTGAAGCGGTCCACCAGTGCGCCCAGCCCGAACGACTCGTCGTCCGGGTGGGCAACCACCGCCAGCAGCCGGCGTAAATCGCGGGTCAGCGTCGGACGCTGTGACCGGCGGCCAGCGGCGGGATCGGTCGGTCTACGCATGGTGGAGCCGCCGACCACGTCGACCGCCCGGCCGGTGAGCCCGTTGGTCTAGCGACGCCGTAGGCATGCCAACAGACCGCCCGACGATGAGGTCTGGGTGCGGTCGCAGCTGCACCGCTGGGACTTCGGGACGCCAGCGAGCACCTGGTCGACGTGCATACCGCACCCGCGGTAGGTCGCCTTCTTGCAGGTGCGGCAGGTGGTGGGCTGACACATACTCGGGTCTCGCTCTCGCGTCTCGCGATCAATGCACCTCCACCATACCCCCCGGGGTATGAGTTGCAAGGGGGATGGTCGTCGGGCACACCCTCGCCTAGTCGGGGAACAGATACCCCCCGGCGTATGTTGTGATGGGTGCGGCATGCACAACTCGCGAGGGGGACCGATGAACGCAACGTCGCTCAGATGGACGAGCTGTGTTCGGATCCCTCGTCGAGACCAACCGCCACATCCTGGAGGAAGAGATGGCCACCGTTGCCCTGACCAAGGACACGTTCACCGACACCATCGCCCGTGACGGCATCGTTCTCGTTGACTGGTGGGCCGGCTGGTGCGGACCGTGCCGCATGTTCGCCCCGGTCTTCGAACGCGCCAGCGACAACCACCCCGACATCACCTTCGGCAAGGTGGACACCGAGGCCGAGCAGGAGATCGCGATGGCCGCGAGGATCTCGTCCATCCCCACCCTGATGGTCTTCCGTGACGGCATCCTCGTCTTCGCCCAGCCCGGCGCGCTGCCGGCCGCCGCCCTCGAACAGGTCATCAAGGCCGTGCGAGGCCTGGACATGGACGAGGTCCGCGAGAAGATCGCCGCCAAAGCCAACGCCTGACGCCTGCCCGTGCGAACTGGGATGGCCCCGGCGGGTCGGCCGCGGGGAGCGGCCGGTGGTGTTCGTCGGCCCGTACGAGCACCACTCCAACGAACTGCCGTGGCGGGAGACCTACGCCGATGTCGTCGAGATCGGCGCCGACCCGGACGGGCACATCGACCTGGCCGACCTCGCCACCCAACTGGTGCGCTACGCCAACCGGCCGCTGCGCATCGGAAGCTTCTCCGCCGCGTCCAACGTGACCGGCATCCTGACCGACACCGACGCGATCGCGGCGCAGCTGCACGCGCACGGGGCACTGTCGTTCTGGGACTATGCCGCCGCCGCGCCCTATGTGCCGATCCGCATGGCCGAATCCGCGCCGGGCGCGGGTGACGGGAAGGACGCGGTGTTCCTGTCCCCGCACAAGTTCATCGGCGGCCCGCAGACGCCCGGCGTCCTGGTCGTGCGCCGCGACCTGGTCCGCAACCGGGTACCGACCGCACCGGGCGGCGGGACGGTCGCGTTCGTCGACCCGGTCGGGCACCGCTACCTCGATGACCCGGTAGCCCGGGAAGAGGGCGGCACCCCGGCCATCGTCGAGTCGATCCGCGCCGGCCTCGTCGTCGCCCTCAAACAGGCCTTGGGCGCCGACCTCATCCAGGCTCGCGAAGAACGGCTGTGGCGACGGGCGCTGCACCGCTGGGCGGCCAACCCCCACATCGAGATCCTCGGCAACCGACGGGCCCACCGGTTGTCGATCGTGTCGCTGCGGCTGCGGTACGGTGCCCGGTACCTGCGCCACAACTACGTCGTGGCGTTGCTCAACGACCTGTTCGGCATCCAGGCCCGCGGGGGCTGCTCCTGCGCCGGCCCGTACGGCCACCGGCTGCTGGCCATCGACCCGCAACATTCGCAGGCGTTCCGCGACGAGATCGGGCATGGCTGCGAGGGCGTCAAACCCGGCTGGGTACGGGTGAACTTCAACTACTTCATCTCCGACACCGTCGCGGACTACCTCATCGACGCCGTGGACCTCATCGCTACCGGCGGACACCGG
>JAXIPB010000037.1:0-9620 GCA_045403155.1 Micromonosporaceae bacterium | reverse complement strand
ACTGCACGAACAACACATCCAAGATCTGCACGATCATGATTTGGGTGTCGCCAAACAGCGCCGATCATGACCTCCAGGTCATGATCGGCGCGTGGGTTGGGGGCGATTAGGGCTGGAGTTGGGTGACGTTGACGATCTTCGCGCCGGACGGCGGCTCGAAGGCGCTCGCGTCGGCTGTGGCCGAGTAGCTTGTCAGCGTGATGGCGGCTTCCACACCCTCGGTCGATGTGCCGGTGAACGAGGCCAGAATGCCAGCGTCGGTGACGCAGACCGAGAAGTCTTTCGGCGCGTCCTCGTCGCCGGGGCTCGCCGCCGCCTCAAGGCCGGTCGCCGTCGCGCACAACGAGTCCTGACCGGCGATCGTCTTCTCCGACTGCTCGACCTTGGCCCCCGGCACGAGTGCAGCCGCCGCGATGAGGCCGAGCGCGAGCTCCGGCGTCACGAAACCGGGACCGACGGCTCCAGCGACGAAGCCCGTGTTTCCGGCACTCACATCGGGATTCTGGTTCGGCGACTTCTGACAGGTCACCTCGCCTTTCTCGGTGCTGCAGAGGTACATGAACTCGGTCGTGAAGATGAACCGCCCGTCCTTGCCGAGGAACGCGGCGTTCGGCGGCTGCTGGACCAGTGTCACCTTCTCGCCGCCCGTCACCTCGTACTCGGCGGTGTAGGTCAGCGTGGCCGCCTTGCCGAGGCGGTCGGCGAAGTCGCTGAGCACCTGCGCCGTGGAGACGAGCTCCTTCGCTTGGTCGAGAAGGCCGCAGCCGAGAGTTGCTGCGGCGAGAATCGCCGCAACGGTGGCGACGAGCACGCGTGAGGTCCGGGAGGCCATCCACTGAATGTGAAGGTCCGCCCTCCGGCGAGCAATGGTGTGTCGGGCGTCTGACACCTCGTCCTCTACCGTTTGGAACATGCAGGTCACGATCCGCCGCGCCCGGAGCGCCGACGTGCGGGCCATCCGCAGCCTGATTGATGTGTACGCGGCGGACCGAAGGCTGCTATCGAAGGCGACGGTCGCCCTCTTCGAGGACGTTCAGGAGTTCTGGGTCGCGGAGCTGGTAGACACGGACGCGGACGCGGACGCGGACGCGGACGCGGTCGTGGGGTGCGGGGCCCTGCACGTCATGTGGGAGGACCTGGCGGAGGTGCGCACGGTCGCGGTGGACCCCGCCCACCGGGGTCAGAAGATTGGGCACCGCATCGTTTCGGCGCTTCTCGATACGGCGCGGGAACTCGGCATACGCCGGGTCTTCGTCCTCACCTTCGAGACCGAGTTCTTCGGCTCGTTCGGTTTCGTACCGATCGACGGCACGCCCGTCCCGCACGACGTGTTCGAGCAACTGCTGCGCTCGTACGACGAGGGCGTTGCGGAGTTTCTGGACCTGGAGCGAGTCAAGCCCAACACCCTGGGCAACACCAGGATGCTGCTGCATCTGTCCAATAATGCGCTGTGAGATGGTGGGCGGCGTGACGAGAGTCGCGGCGATTGACTGTGGCACGAACTCGATCCGGCTCCTGGTAGCGGACGTGCCAGACGACCGTGACGGACCGCTAGTCGACGTCGTCCGACGGATGGAGATCGTGCGGCTGGGACAGGGCGTCGACCGTACGGGGCGTCTTGCGCCCGAATCGATCGAGCGTACCCGCGCGGCGCTGGCCGACTTCACAGCACAGATCGAGTCGCTCGGGGTAGATGGCGTCCGGATGGTCGCGACCAGCGCGACCCGCGACGCGGCCAACGCGGACGACTTCCGGCGGATGGTGGTCGACACTCTCGGAGTTCCGCCGGAGGTCGTCACCGGCGACGAGGAGGCGCAGTTGTCGTTCACCGGGGCGGTTCGTGGGCTCCCGCCGGAGACCGCCCCCCCGTACCTCGTGGTCGACATCGGCGGCGGCTCTACCGAATTTGTGCTCGGCCGGGCGCGCGCGGAAAGCGCGATCAGCGTTGACATCGGCTGCGTTCGGATGACCGAGCGTCACCTGCACGATGACCCGCCGACGGCCGACCAGGTAGCCGCTGCGGAGGAAGACATTGCGGCCGCCGTCGACCGGGCACTCGTCACCGTGCCCGGCCGTGACGCGGGCACCCTCGTCGGGCTGGCAGGGTCGGTCACCACAGTGACTGCGCTAGCGCTCGGCCTCGATGCCTACCGCCCGGAGCGCATTCATCACGCCCGAGTGAGCTACGACGAGGTCGCGAAGGTGACCGCCAGGCTGCTCACCATGACCCACGCCGAGCGCCGAGCGCTGCCGGTCATGCACCCCGGGAGGGCCGATGTGATCGGTGCTGGTGCGCTCATCCTCCGCGTGATCATGGAGCGCGCGGACGCACCAACAGTCGTCGCGAGCGAGCACGACATCCTCGACGGAATCGCGTGGAGCCTCGCTTCGACCGGGGAACTTGATCAGGGCACTCCACCATGGGCCGACCGCCATTCCGCCGACGTCCGAGGTCTTACGCCCTGATCGACGGAAGCAAACGTAGGAGTGGCGAGGGGCGCGCGCGGGCACTACGGTGCGATCCGCATGGATGTCCACACGACACGGATGGCACCGACAGTGCCGTCGGGAGGTACATTCACCATGGAGGAGTACGAAAGGGACGCAACGTCCCCGCCGAGGCAGTCGTTCGGTTCAGCACCCGACGGCGATCAGGAGATCGGCGACGCGCCTCGCCCCACCGAGACCATCGGCGACGCGCCTACCCCAGCCAGGCCCACGCCCGCTCCGGGCGCTCCAGGCGCTGCAGGCGCTGCGGGCAAAGGAAACATGCCATGGCTCATCGGCGGCGTCATTGCGATTCTAGTGATCATCGTGGCGATCGTCGGCTTCACGATGCGCTAGCCCACTGCCGGCGCCGCTTGGCTGCTACCGTAATCGCCGTTCCACTCCACCCCGGAAAGGAAAGCACGTGTCCGAACAGAACCCCTCGTCCGAGTTGCCGCCGGCCGCGCCGGTACCGCAGCCGCCGCAGCAGTCGTTCGGCGCCGCCCCCTCAGCTCCGGGCGGTTCGGAGAGCTTTGGCTCCGCTCCTCAGTCAACCGAGACCGCAGACGAGGCGCCCGAGCAGAAGAAGAAGAAGAGTGGTCTCGGCAAGATCATCGGCGGCCTCGTCACCGTGATTCTCGCCGTCGTCATTGGTGGCGGTTTCTTCCTCGTCCGGAATCTGCTCAACTCCGACCCGACCGCTGATGCGACGGTGGGGTCCTGCATCACCAACCTGCCCGAGGTCGCGGAGGGCCAGGACAGGGAGGCCAACGACGCGAAGTTGGTCGACTGCACGGACCCGTCCGCCGCATACAAGGTCGAAGGCCGCCTCGACAACAAGACCGAGGCAGAGGCCACGAGCGCCACGATCTGCCAGGCGTACCCGAATGCCGAGTTCACCTACCGCGCCATCGAGGCCGGCGGCACGGGCTACGTGCTGTGTCTGAGCCAGATCCAGAACTAACCAGATTTGACCGTTGATCGAGGCGCCCTTGTCGTTGTACGTACAGCGGGGAGGGCGCCTCGGTCGTTTCGAGCGATCCGAGGCTTATCGAGGAGGGCGATTGTGGGCGAATCCGTGAGCTTCAGCAGTAACGGCGGCACGAGTGAGGGGTACCTCGCAGTGCCCGACGCACCAAACGGCTCCGCCGTCATCGTGATCCAGGAGTGGTGGGGGCTCGTCGACCATATACGCGACATCGCGGACCGGTTCGCGGCACGCGGTTACCTCGCCCTGGCCCCCGACCTCTATCACGGCGCCAAGACCACCGAGCCGAACGAGGCGGGCAAACTCCTGATGGGCCTGGCCATGGATCAGGCCGCCAAAGACATCGCGGGCGCTGCGGCGTACCTCGCCGACCGCGACGAGGTAACCAGCGGCGAGGTGGGCACGGTCGGCTTCTGCATGGGCGGAAGCCTCGCGCTCTGGTCCGCCACGCTCTCCGACCACATCGTGGCAGCGGTCGGCTTCTACCCCGCGATTCCGTGGGAGCGGATGAGCCCGCAGTGGTCGAACTATGCCGGCAAGGCCGCGGTCATCCACTGTTCGGAGGGCGACGGCACCTCGGCCGCGCCGGGCATTCAGCAGGCGAAGCAGGCCATCGAGGCCGCCGGCGGCGACTGCGTGCTCTACGACTACCCCGGCACAGAGCACGCGTTCTTCAACGACACGCGAGCCGAGGTGCATCACCCGACCGCGTCCGAGAACGCGTGGGAGCGCACGCTCGGGCTATTCGCCAGTCGCCTCGGGTGACTCTGAGCGCCTTGAGCCCGAGCGCCACTGACCGAGGAGAGTCGGACGCCGCCCGAAACCTTGCGGACGTGGTCCGAGCCGCACGGGACGCGGATGATCTCGCAAGCCTCGACGTGGCGAGCAGCGACTGTCGCGCCTGCCCGCGACTCGTCGCCTGGCGGGAGGAGGTGGCCGCCACCAAGCGGGCGGCATTCCGCGATCAGGAGTACTGGGCCCGGCCGGTGCCGGGGTTTGGCCCGGCCGACGCCCGGATCGCGATTCTCGGCCTCGCGCCGGCGGCGCACGGTGGCAACCGAACCGGTCGCGTTTTCACCGGAGACCGCTCCGGTGATGTGCTCTTCGCCGCCCTGCACCGGGCCGGCCTGGCCAGCCAGGGCACCAGCGTGTCCCGTACCGACGGCCTGCGCCTGTTGCACACCCGGATCTTCGCGGCGGTCCGTTGCGCCCCTCCGGGGAACAAGCCGACCACCGTGGAGCGGGACACCTGTGCGCCGTGGCTGCATGGGGAGCTCGCACTCCTGCGGCCGACGCTGCGTGTGGTGGTGGCCCTGGGTGCGTTCGCCTGGGCGGCGTTCTGGCCAGCGGCGGCCGCGGTGTACGGGGTGAGACCGTCGCCGCCCCGGCCGAGCTTCGGTCACGGCGCACGGGTAGATCTTTCCGACGCACCATCGCTACTTGGTTGTTATCACGTCAGCCAGCAGAACACCTTTACCGGCCGGCTCACCCCGGCGATGCTGGACGACGTGTTGGCCGCCGCGCGCCCGGTCGCCGGTTTGGTGTGAACTGTGTACTTCGCCGGAGGCGATCAACGACTAAAACGCGCCGGAGGCGATCAACGATTAAGAAGCGCCGGAGGCGATCAACGATGAATCGCGCCAGAGGCGATCAACAGAGCAGCCGCTGGGGTGGGCGGGGCATGCTGCGATGGGTGCCGCTCGCAGCAGTCGTCGCCATGCTCGCCGCCGCGATGCTCGCCGCGGCCTTCGCAAATCCCACAATCGAGTACGCGACCCCGAGGATCCTGCCGACGCAAACCAGGGGGGATAACCAGGCCGAGGCCGCGCCGACGCTCGCGGTGGAAACCGCCTCACCCCGCCCCGCTGACCTCGGCCCTGTCCTCCCGGCGTGGGTCGGGTGGGTGGTCAGCGCCCTCTGCGCGGCGGGGGTCATCGCCGTCGTGGGGACCCTTATGTGGCTGCTGTTTCGGGATCGGCTTGCCGCGCGAAAGACTCCATCGGCGCTCGAACTGTCCGCGCCACCGACCATCGAGGAGACGCGGCAACAGGTTCGCGCCGCACTCGAGGAAGGGTTGGCCGAACTCGACGATGCGAGCGCCGATCCACGACGCACCGTCATCGCGTGTTGGGTGCGTCTGGAGGGCGCTGCCGCGGCCGCCGGAGTCGAGCGGAAGCCGGGCGATACCTCGACCGATCTCGTACGGAGGCTGCTCGCGACCCATCTGGTCAGCGGCGCGGTTCTGGCCGCCTTCGCCGAGGTCTACCGGGAGGCGCGCTTCGCCACGCACGCCGTCGACGTCGTGGCCCGCGATCAGGCTCGCGCGGCGCTGAGCCGCCTCCGTGACGAGCTATCGGTGGGCGTCTGATGAGGGACAGGGATCGCGAACGGGGAGTCCTGTCCCGGCACAAGCGCATGGCCCATGCGCCCGACGCGCGCCTCGATGACCTGTTGCGGTTCGAGGATGCGGGGCCGCAACTGCCGTTGGACAGGCCGCCGCGACCGTGGGTGCTTCGCCTAGCCGTACAGTCGTTCGTAGCCTCGGCCGTCGTATACACCGCATTCCATGTCTTCGATCTGGCGCCGCCGTACGCGCTGATTCTCGCCGTCTGCGCGGCGGCGGTCCTGGTCCGCCGCGCGGTCGCCGTCACCGCGGAGCCGAACTGGCAGCGAAGCCGAGACGCGGTCCGCCCGCCGAGCGGCATTCGCCGGATCGAGCCCGGTGGTTGGTTCGGTGATGGGGACGGCATGCTCAACGCCGTGCGGCGGTGGGATCGGCGCTTGGACTGGGGGGCGACCGCGCCCGAACGATTCGCGGCCACTGTCTGTGTACGGCTTGGCGAGGTGGCCGACGAGCGCCTGCGCCAGCGGCACGGTATCACTCGCAGAACTGACCCGGCGCGCGCGCGTCGCCTCCTCGGCGAGCAAGTATGGATCTTGTTACATGAGAGAATCACGCGCGTCCCGACGCCTCGGGAGATTTCACTTGTCGTGGACCGGTTGGCGGCGCTGTGAAAAGGCAGTGCTGTGAAGGGAAGTGCCGTGAAAGGAAGTGCCGTGAAGGAACAAAGTGATCGTGAAGGGATGTCAGGGTGAGCCAGCACGGCGTTGAGGCACAGCCGCTATCGCCCACGGACGTAGGACACATCGCTGGCGCGGTGCTCGATGCCGTCGGCACGGTCATCGTGGGCAAGCGGGACGCCCTGCAGTTGGTTTTGGCCGGCATCCTGGCCGGCGGTCACGTGTTGCTCGAGGACCTGCCCGGTCTTGGCAAGACGCTGACCGCTCGCTGCTTCGCGCAGGCGCTCGGTCTGGGGTTTCGAAGATTGCAGTTCACACCCGACCTGCTGCCGGCGGACGTGACCGGCTCGTTCCTGTACGACCAACGTACGCACGACTTCACGTTCCGGGCGGGCCCCATCTTCACCAATCTCCTGCTCGCAGACGAGATCAACCGGACGCCGCCGAAGACGCAGGCCGCGCTGCTGGAGGCGATGCAGGAGAGGCAGGTCACCGTCGAGGGCACTACGTACGTACTGCAGCCGCCCTTCCACGTCCTCGCCACCGCCAACCCAATTGAGCACGAGGGCACGTATCCGTTGCCCGAGGCGCAGCTCGACCGCTTCCTGATGCGGGTTTCCTTCGGATATCCGAACCCCGTTGAGGAGTGGGGTGTGTTGCAGCGACGGCTTGAACGCCGGCGGGAGGAGTCGGTGCTCGAACCGGTCGTCGACGCGGAGACTCTGCTCGCGGCGCAGGGGGCCCTCGAGGACGTCACGGTCGAGGAGTCTGTGGGTCACTACATCGTCTCGCTGGCTACCGCGACCAGGGAGCACCCGCAGGTGCTCGTTGGCGCTTCGCCGCGTGGGTCGCTGGCGCTGATGCTGCTCGCCCGGGCGATCGCGGCGATGGCGGGGCGGGACTTTGTCGTGCCCGAGGATGTCAAACGGGTGGCCGTCGCCGCCCTCGCGCACCGGATCACGCTCCGGCCCGAGATGTGGCTGCGACGGGTCGACTCGGCGTTTGTGGTGGCCAACGTACTGGAGCAGGTTCCGGCGCCGCCGAGCGGTGCGATGCCCAAGCACGCCGCGATGATGATTCCCGCACCTTCGAGCGGGGACTCGGATCGTTCGGCCAACTCGTGGGCGTGAGTGGTGGCTGAGCCGGCGACGACCGTCGATTCCTGGGCTCCCACCCGGGCGCTCGGCCGAGCCGTGCTGCTGACCGGCGCACTCACGTTGGTGGGTGTCCTACTGGGACGGCTGGACCTGATTGTCCTGGCCACACCATTCGCCATCAGCGTTGCCTGGGGGCTGCGCCGCCGGCCGCGACGGGGTCCGATCGTCGACATCGCCTTACCAACGGAGACGGCTTCGGAGGGCAGCGACGTGGGCGCCCTCGTCCGGGTCAGCAACGCGAGTTCGGTCGGCTTCGATCTCGCCGTCGCGCGGTTGTCCCACTCGCCGTGGCTGCGGTTGCCTCACGCTGACCGTCCATACGTGATGAACCTGCCGCCTGGGCACACCAGCGAAATTGGGCTGAGCGGGTCGGCACTGCGATGGGGCCACCACCAGGTCGGGCCGGTCATGGCGTACGCCGTGGCCTGTGACGGACTGCTGCTCAGCGCCCCCGCCGCGGACCCGGGTAGCGAGGTGAGGGTACATCCACTGATGCCGCCGTTCCGGGCCGATGACTCGATGCCGCGCTCATCCGCACTGGTCGGCATCCACCGGTCCCGCCGCCCCGGTGAGGGCGGCGAGCTTGCCGGCGTACGCCGCTACGGCCCCGGAGATCGGCTGCGTCGCGTCGACTGGCGGGTGACGCTGCGAACGCGCGACCTTCACGTCGCACACACGCTGTCGGACCGGGACGCTGAGGTGGTGGTTCTCCTCGACGTGCTGCACGAGGCGGGACGCTCCGGCGGCGTGCACGGCGCGGCCTCTGTCGTCGACACCACGGTCCGGGCAGCAGCGGCCATCGCCGACTACTACCTGCGCCACGGCGATCGCGTATCGATGCTCGAGTATTCGGGGCATCCGCGCCATCTCCGCGCCGCCAGCGGGCTCGCGCAGCTTCAGGCCGCGCTCGAGTGGCTCATGCACACGCGGTCGACGGCGGGCGCCGGCGATCCGCCAAGCTTCGGGATCGACCCCCACCTGATTCCGGGATCGGCACTGGTCATCGTGCTGACGCCGATGCTGAGCCCGCAGAGCGCCGACATGATAGCGACGCTGGCGAGAGCCGGGCGGGTCGTCGTCGCGGTGGACACCCTAGGCGAGCTCGCGCGACGCCCGGTCCCGGGGTCACAGTGGACTGTCCCGGCGCAGCGGCTGTGGCGACTGGAGCGGGACGACACCATCGGCCAATTGCGCGAGGTCGGGGTACCGGTGACGGCGTGGGCCGGCTCCGGAACCCTGGATCACGTCCTGCGCGACATGAGCCGGATGGCGACCGCGCCGCGTCTGGCCTTGCGATGAGTGGCCTCGGACCAGATCTTCGTGCGGTGGCCGAGGGCATCCGCAGCCGCATCAGCTACTACGCGGCGCAGTCACGGCGGACCACGCCTGGGCCGGTGTTGGTCCGAAGCGTCGCCGCGGTGTCCGCCCTCGGCGCTCTTGCACTGGCGATCCCGTCCAGCGTGCTCTCATCCAGCGACCTGTCCCGGACGACTGTGGTGCTGTTGCCGGCCGCGCTCGGAGTCGGGCTGTTTCCTCGTACGCGGTGGGTCACTCTCTTAGCCCTGTTCGCGGCCGGGTGTTGGCTGGTGTCCACGATTGGATTTGGCGACCCGGTCGAGGTTGAGCGGGTCGGCCTGTTGACGATCGCGCTCTATGTCATGCACTCCGCGTCGGCGTTGGCGGCCGTCCTGCCGTACGACGGTGTGATGGAGACCGGGGTTCTGCTGAGGTGGGCTCGCCGGCTCGTCGGCGTGCTGGCGGCGAGCGTCGCGGTCGGTCTCGGCGGCATGGTCCTGGCCGGTCAGCTCCCACAGGCGCGTTCGGTCGCCGCAGCGATCGTCGGCTCGGTCGTTGCCGCCGGACTCACGGGTCTGCTCGCATGGCACCTGCGCCGGCGCTGAGCCGGTCGGCATTCGAGCGTGACGAGGGTGACAGTGACCGACGTGAACGTTGCCGTGTTGATCGCC
>JAXIPB010000228.1:0-5254 GCA_045403155.1 Micromonosporaceae bacterium | reverse complement strand
CAATGCCCGCGGCGGCCGGCCCCCCCAACCACCCCCCGCACATGGCGGGGGGCGCGGATTTTGGCCGACAAACCTCCCCACCGGCAATTCATCGACGGTGAAACAGGGGGCGGGGCGACGGGCGGGCGGCGGGTGTCAGTCGGACTTGAGGCCACTCTTGCGGAGTACCACGTCGACCACGAGCATCAAGAAGATCAGGGCCGCGGTGGCGATCAAGAAGATGTTCTCGACGTTGCCCTGGTGATTCCCGATGGACATCAGAAGCAGCACAACGATCGTGAACACCGCGCCGAGCCGCGCCAGCCGCCGGCTTACGATCGGCCGGTGCTGATCGGGTGAGGTAACCGGTTCCTCGCCTGCCACGTTTGGTCTCCCTCCGGGTGATCCTTCGGCGTTAGTCTGGCACGCCGTGCGGCAACGAGTGAACCGGTCTCCGGTAGCGTCGGCAACAACGTCGGACACCGAAGGGGACACTGAGCGGTGCGGATTACGGGTACGGGGCACGCGGGCATGCGCATCGACACGGACGCGGGGAGCATTCTGTGCGATCCCTGGGTTAATCCGGCGTACTTCGCCTCGTGGTTCCCCTTTCCCGACAACTCCCAGCTGGACTGGGAATCCCTCGGCGCCACGGACTACCTCTACGTCTCGCACCTGCATCGCGACCACTTCGACGCGGCGCAACTCACTCGGTTCGTGAGCAAGAAGGCGACCGTCCTGCTGCCCGAGTATCCGACCGACGAGCTCGAGGACGAACTTCGCGAGCTCGGCTTCACCAGCTTCCTGGCGACGGTGACCAACGAGGTGCTCGAGCTCGACGGCGGCCTCAAGGTCATGATCCAGGCGCTGACGAGTCCGACGGACGGGCCGATCGGGGACTCGTCCCTCTGGGTCGAGTACGGCGGGGTCCGAGTGTTGAACCAGAACGACGCCCGCCCCACCGACCTGTCGCCCTTTGCCGAGCTGGGTCACCTGCACGCGCACATGCTGCAGTTCTCCGGCGCGATCTGGTACCCGATGGTGTACGAGTTGCCGCAGGCGGCGAAGACGGCGTTCGGCAAGCAGAAGCGCGACCGGCAGTTCGACCGGACCTTCCGCTACATCGACGATCTCAATGCGAGCTGGGTGTTTCCGATCGCCGGGCCGCCGTGCTTTCTCGACGACGAGCTGTGGCAGTTCAACGACATCCGAGGCGACGAGGGGAACATCTTCCCCGACCAGTCTGTATTCATCGACGAGTATCGAAAGATTGGCCGCGACAACGGTGTGATCCTGCTGCCCGGCTCCGTGGCGACCCTCTCCGACGAGACGTTGGTGACCAGGCATCCGGTCGATGACGTTCCGGCCTTCTTCGCGGCCAAGGAGCAACACCTCAAGGAGTACGCGGAGCGACAGCGCCCGGTCATCGAGGCCGCGAAGGTGTCGTGGCGTCATCCCGAGATCGACGTGGTCAAGGAGATGAAGCGGCGCATCGAGCCGCTGCTCGACGAGTCGCTCTATCTCGCGCAAGGCGTCGGGGGCCCGGTACGTTTCGACCTAGTAGGGTATGACGGCGAGTCGGTCGAGTCCATTGTGGTCGATTTCCCGGGCAAGCAGGTCCGGCGATTCTCCGACGAGAAGGTGCGCTACCGCTTCCGCACCGAACGGGCTCTTTTGGAGCACCTGCTCTTTCACGAGGAGGTTGACTGGGTCAACTCGCTCTTCCTCTCCTGCCGGTTCTCCGCCGCCCGCATCGGTCAGTACAACGAGTTCGTCTACGCGTTCTTCAAGTGCCTGTCCGAGGAGCGCCTGCAGTACGCGGAGGGCTGGTACGACGAGCATCTGCGCGCCACAGACGCGGAGGACATCACGCTCGACGGTTGGGTGCTGCAACGGCGCTGCCCGCACCTCAAGGCCGACCTCACCCGGTTCGGCATCATCGACGGAGGCACGCTGACCTGTCAGCTGCACGGTTGGAAGTTCGACCTGACGTCGGGGCGCTGTCTGACCAGCGCGGGGCACGAACTGCGCGCCCGCCGCGCCGACGCCGACGCGGCTCGTTCTCCACGGATCGTCAGGCCCGCCCCCACCGCTGTCACGGACTGAGGTCCACCTCGAACAGCCGCCAGAGCCGTTCGCGACCCTCGGCGACGAGTGCGCTCGCATCGCGTACCGCTCGGCCAAGCTCCACAAGCGGACCGTCGGCGAGCTTGGGCACGATCAGGGAGAGCACGTCCTCGACGTCGATGCGCCGGCGGGAACTCGACGTCCCGCGGCCCAGCGGAGTCAGCTGCGCCCGTACCCACTGCGAGTAAAGAATGCCGAGCACCGCGTACGGGTCGCACGCTGCCCGGAAGACACCAAACTCACCGGACACCTGCACGGATGCGACCCCAGCCGGGATCACCGCCGCGCGCAGCTTGGACGGGTTCAGCAGCGAGACGATCACGTCACCCTCGCCGACCAGCAGCCCCGGTGTGATAGGAGTGTGGGCCGCGGCTGAGTGCCAGTCCACAGTGCCCACGTCGTCGACGTGAAGGATCGAGACGTACGGGGGGGCGGCGCGCACCGCCGGCAGCGCCTTTCGGGCGCTGAGCAGCTCTCGAAGCTCGATCCCGCCCCGGTCGATGAGCCACCGCCGCGCGTGCATCGCATCGGGATCCAGCCGGGCCGGGTCTAGCGAATGAAGTGAGCCAGCGGCGGCAACCGCCACCAACGGTTCGGCGCTCTCGATCGTCAGCGTCGCGTCGTCCGCCCGGGACAGTCCATCGTGGATGAGCCCGGGTATCGCCGGCAGCTCGTTTCCCTCCGGATCGGCCGCTGCCCGGCCCGCCCGACGCAGATATCCGACGTGCTCGACTCTGGCCAGCGCCACGTGGCGCGGGCGGCGGTCCTTGCGGAGGAACACGGCGCTGGTCTTGGCGACCGTGCCACTCAACGCGAACGTCGCGGTCGGCAGGCTGACGTTTGCTGCGAGCCCCACCCGGTGGGCGAGGTCGCCGCCGCGACCCGACACGAGGTCGGCGAAGGTTCGCGAGGAGATGACCCCGTCCGGCAGGACCACGCCCAGGACGCCGCCCGGTGCAAGCAGCCTCAACGCCTTCACGAGGCAGGCCAAGCTGGGATCGATGCGCCCCTTGCCGCCCAGCCTCGGAATCGCGGCTCTGGTCTCGGAAAGCCCGACCGGGTTGTCGTACTTTCCCTCGCCGAATGGTGGGTTCGTGAGGATCAGCGGCACGCGTCCCGAGAACTCCGCGATCGCCGCATCCGACACCGAGTCGCGCACCGTCCAGATCAATGGGCGCTGCACCCCGTACAGCATCATGTTGATTCTGGCCTTGGCCACCGAGGATGCCGACTGGTCGGCGCCGAAGAGACCCGACGCGGTGAGGTATCGGGCGAACGGTTCCGGCCGATCCCGCAGGACCTCGAGCGCGGCCACCAGGAATCGGCCGGTACCGCAGTACGGGTCGCCGAAGCCGTGGCCGCCGGCGGCGGGTTGATCCGGCCGGCCGGGCCGATCGGGCGGATCAGCCGCGAGCATATCGACGGCGATCTCAGCCATCATCCGGGCGACGCCGCTGGGGGTCAGATAGGTGCCCAGCCCGCCCGCGTGGTCGTACCGGCCGGCGAGAAGTGCGTCGAACGCGGCGCCGAGGGGGTCGGCGACAGACGGCCGGCCGTGGTCGATGATCTCCGCGATTATCACGGCCGCGGCTCGCAGGACCACCGCATCGGTGAGTCGGAATGGTTCATCGGGCGGCCATACCGGGTACATCCGGCCCGCCGGGTCAACCGCGGCTAGGTCCGCGGACGCCAGCGCCTGGGCGAACGCGTGCCGGAAGTCCTCGGCGGTCCCGTCGGGGAACACATCGCCGGCCCTTGTGCCTCCGTCCAATGTGGCCGATGGATTGCGGAGACTCCACAGCCGTACCAGCGCAAGCTTGGCCACCTCCTCGACCGCGGCGTTGGACGGCCGGATCCCGCCGCCGGTGTAGATCAGCTGATGCAGCTGGTCGAATCGGCCCGCGAGGTCGATCTCCGCCGTTCCCCAGCGGCCGGCGATGCCAAGCAGGGGCGGATCCGCCTCGCCGATCGACATGCCAGGACGATAACCGCCCCACCCGCGATCTTGGATGATTCCGGGGCCTGGAGCACCGAAAACTATCCAAGATCGCGGGTGTCGTCGGCACTCAGTTGGGCGACGAACGCGGCCAACTCGACTTCGAACAGCGGCTCCACATCGGTGACGGCCCACTGCAGGTGCCCGAACACCTCCATCGCCACCAGGCCGTAGAGTCGGGTCCAGGCCGAGATGTACGCGTAGATGACCTGGACCGGAACGTCCGTGCCGTGCTGGGCGGTGTACGGCGCGAGGTGTGGCCCCAACCTGGCCTCGATGAGTTCGGCTGGCGGGGTGGGGAACGGGGCGCTCTGCCAGAGCTGGGCGAAGGCCTCGAGAAACGGCGCGCCGAACCGTGCGCCGGCGTGATCCGGGGCGATGCATCCGTCCTCAAACGTCGCTACCCCCGGAACCGGGCTGCCGAACATGAGCCCGAACTCGGCCGGATGCGTGATCGACCAGCGCCGGAACCCCCGGGCCATCTCGATCAGCTTCACGAGTGGCGTGGCGTCGCCCGTCACCTTGTCTCGCGCGGCCTCGACGGACTCCCTGAGCTCGTCGTAGAGATCTTCGGTCAACTCGGCCACCAGCGCGTCCAGGCTCGGGAAATACCGGTAGATGGCGGGAGCCGTCATGCCCATATCGCGGGCGATCGCCCGCAACGAGATCGCCCCGGGTCCACCGCTCACGAGCAGCCGACGCGCGAGATCCTTGATCTCAGCGACGGTGGCGGTCCTGAGTCGTTCGCGGCGACTTGGCAGAATCGTCGTCATAACGGGTCCGATCCTTGGGTGAACTCCCTTGACGCGAGCATACGGTGTTGGCATAGTAAACAGCGTTAACTCAACTATGTCATGTGTACCAAGCCTACGGCTAGAGCGACCGCTAGGGGAGATGTGCGATGTTCGCGTTGTGGGGTCGAGTCGTCGTCCGGGCGCGCTGGTGGGTTCTCGCCGCGTCGCTCGTGCTGGTCGTCGTCGGTGGCGCATGGGGCACAGGCGTGTTCGGCTCGCTCAGCGGCGGCGGATTCGATGACCCGAACAGCCCGTCGAGCCAGGCGCACGGCCGGATCACGCACGAGATCGGGCGGCAGGGGCAGGACGTTCTCGTCCTTTACTCCTCGCCAACCTCTACTGTGGACGACCCCGGACT